>CAYOVG010000190.1:0-13173 GCA_964407285.1 uncultured Syntrophobacteraceae bacterium | reverse complement strand
CGGGAGCATCCCCTTGAACCCGCGCCATCAGGTTCCCGTCGGCGTCAAAAAGGCTCGCACGCAGGATGTCGCTGTTGCAGGTGTAGCTGCGGAACAACCGGTCGATGGAATCCTGATCGAACGTCCAGATGGATTCCGCCAGTTCGGCTGCCTGGGTCGATGTAAAGGTCTCCAGTCTCGCCCGCAGGTCCGTTCGGCCCTGCCGGGCATACTCCTGCCCGAACCACCAGAAAAGAGCCACGGCCGCCAGGACCGATACGGCCAGGGACGGGATCAGCACCTTGATCCGCAATCCTATGCGCACCCTGCCCGGAAGAGCGTCTTCTCCGGATTTGATGTGGGCGGATTCGCTCATCGGCGGATTTCTCATTCCTGCTGCCGGGCGCCGCCGAGCATCAGCAGCCTGGCTTCCACTTCCTTGAGCTTCCAGGCCCTTTCCCGGTCGGTGAGTAACGGGTCCTCCTCGATGCGCACCCTGGACTGAAACAGCTCTATTTGCCGTATCGCAACCAACTGGTCATTGCTCGATTCGACGAACCCGGAAAAGGTCATATCGGCGAGAACGGATCGTTCGTGGGCGAGTTGCTCCGGGCTCTTCCCCGGCGAAGCCCGGCCGTAATCCAGAAAGAAGGCCCTTATCCGGGATTTGAGTTCCTCCGGCAGCGATTTGCGCCAAACGACAGGGTCTGAAGCGATCATCGGGGATGTCCAGATCACCTTGACCAGGGGGGCTTTGTCGGGATGAGTGGTCTTGAAGCGCTTCAAGGCGATGCTGTTGCTGGTCGCGACGTCCACGCGCCCCTCCGCCGTTGCGACCAGGTTCTCCTCGTGGTTTGCCTGGAGCACCCGCTTGAAAGCCGTCCTGGGATCGACTCCGTTACGGAAGAATAGATAATACCCGGGAACCACGAATCCCGAAGTCGAATTCGGGTCGCCGTTGCCGAATGTGATCTCGCCCGCGCGCTCCAATACATCCTTCTCGTTGCTTAAACCGGAGCCGATATTGGTGACGAGATGCGACCAGTAGCCTTCCATCCCTTCAA
Source organism: uncultured Syntrophobacteraceae bacterium (assembly GCA_964407285.1). Classification (GTDB taxonomy): domain Bacteria; phylum Desulfobacterota; class Syntrophobacteria; order Syntrophobacterales; family Syntrophobacteraceae; genus CAYOVG01. Next base: position 12,130 of record CAYOVG010000190.1, on the reverse strand, counting down.
CGTCCACGGTTCGCAGGGCGACTTCGCCGCCTCCCCGGTCCACGGCCTCCATGGCGGACTTATTGCCCATCATGGCCACGTGAATCTTGCCCGCCCCCATGGCCCACACCACTCCGGCATAGTCGTCGCAGTTCTTCCGGATAATCTTAACCCCGACAGCCTTGCCCATGTCCTCCAGAAAGACCTGCCATCTTTCCCGCATGATCCGTTGCGATTCGGTGGGAACGGAGCCGAAGCAAAGAACTTGCTCCTCCTCCGACCGGGCAATGCCGTCGATCAGTGCGATGTGAACGAGAACAAGGAATAAAACAAGTATCGCCTTCGGACTCCCGGGCGCCATGATGAATACCTCGCTGCCTTATGCAGATCATTGTCGTCAATCCGCCCGAGCAGTCCGGGCTATGAATACATCGGGTCCGTCCATCAATAGATATGGCGCGGACTAAAGTCCAATGAAATCTATGTGACATTTGTGAGGCAGCCGCATTACACCAAGAATGCGGGCAGGAACCGCTCCCGGAGGGCGGAGGAGACGGAAAACCTCTTCAATCCGTAACTAAGACCTCGATTCTCTTGACAGTTCTGTAACCTAAATTTAGTTTGAAGAAATATCTTTCAGATAGAGCCGCCGTCCCTTCGCCTCCGGGCGTGCCGCCGACTTCGGGATTTACGGCCGTCGCTTCCCCGGCTCACGAAAGCAGGAAACCAAATGGATGATCAAAAGACGAAAAAAGCTGAAATGTCATTTCTCAAGAGGACTTTCTCACCCCCTGCAACGGGGTCCGAAAAACGCAGATATGCTTATCTGATCGTAGAGTTCCTCGTTCTCTTCGTCGGCGTGCCGACGGCATACCTGGTGGGATGGTTCAGACTCGACCGGATGGTAATGCTCTGGATCTTCTCGATCTGCTGCCTGCTGACGCTTCTGCGCGACCCGGACTTCAACGTGCGGCAGTTGTGGGACGCGTCGCACTGGCGCAAGCGGCTGCCATCGATAATTCTGCCGTTTGCGGCGATAGCGTCGCTGCTCTTTCTTTACGCTCTGCTTTGGAAACCGTATCTCCTCTTTGCAACTCCCTACCGGGGGTCGTCAATGTGGGCCTTCGTGTTCCTTTTCTATCCTCTTCTGTCCGTTTATCCGCAAGGTATAATATACAGGGCTTTCCTGTTTCACCGGTACGGCGCGCTGTTCCCGAGCAACGACGAGAGGGTGTTCGTGAGCGCCGTGGCGTTCGCATATGTACACATTACCTATGCAAACCTTGCAATCGTGCTGATTACCTTGTTTGGCGGGATACTGTTCGCGCGCACGTACGCCAGGAGCAGGTCCCTGGTGATCTCGGGCATGGAGCATTCGCTTTACGGTAATTTCCTGTTCATCGTAGGGCTGTGGAAATACCTGTTCGCTCCGGCATTTCATATATGATCCAAAGGTTCGACGTACGGGAAGGATTTATTGCTTTACCGCATTGTTGGAGGGATGACGATGCAAGCTCCCCATCTACCGTAAAAAGACCCCGATATTGTATAAATCGTCAATGTTACAACTTCGTTACAGGCCGGTTCTATTGTGGTTACATGTAGGTATTTAATGAATTTGTCGGTGGACAGATATCCGACTAACACCCATAATTCAGACTACCGGTTTTCGATTCCAAGATCAACATTCAGTCCGCGGCAGGCGAATCGGCTCCGCATCGTTCGATTCGTCCGGAGGATGAAATAGCGTTACCGCCAACGAAATATGCTTGCCGATGACGTCGGCTTCAACACCAATGAAAAGAGGATTAGTTATGGATATCGTACCCGAAACAAATGCAGTGCGACCGGTCCACACGGCGGTGAAAGGACGAGCGAGATTCAAGGTCCGGGGTCTTCAACGCTGCCCGGCCCTGCGGAACCACCTCACAGCCGGTTTAGCCCGGCAGGAAGCAGTCTTCGGCGTCTCGGCAAGCACCGTAACGGGCAGTGTCGTGGTCGAATACAACTCGGGTAATGATTTCAATTCAATAGCTAATCTCATCGAGTCGCTCGTCATGGAGTACCGGGGCGATGACACTGCCCCGGTTTCGTCACCGGCGCGTAAAACGCAGGAACAGCCGGGTCCCCCGGCCGTGAAGACGCCGCAGGCGATATCCGTCCCCGCGAAGAAGCTCTACTGGGCCCGCGAGGGGCGCAAGGAACAGGAAGAAGCGCCATGGCACACCATGCCGTGCGAGTCGGTGCTCCAGAGATTGCGCAGTTCGGCGGCCTCCGGCCTGAGCGGCAAGGAGATCGAGGAGCGCCTCGGCGAGTATGGACCCAACGCCCTTCCCGAATCCTCGACCAGGTCCGGGTGGAGCATTCTGGCCGGGCAGTTTACATCGCTGCCCGTAGCGCTCCTGGGGGTCGCAGCGGGAGTATCGGTCCTCACGGGCGGGATTGCCGACGCGGTGGTCATCCTGGGCGTCGTCGCAATCAACGGCGTCATCGGCTATGTCACGGAAAGCGAAGCGGAAAGGACCATCAATTCGCTCAAAGACCTGGTGAAACCGACGGCCGACGTACTCAGGGACGACTCCATCAAGACCGTCATGGCCGAAGAGGTGGCGCCCGGGGATATCCTGGTGCTTCGCCCCGGAGCCTACGTGGCCGCCGACGCCAGGCTCCTGGAAGCGGACCATCTCAGCCTCGATGAATCCGTCCTCACGGGGGAGAGCATGCCGGCCACGAAGTCGGTCGCTCCCCTCGGAAGCGCCGACATTCCCCTGGCCGACCGCGCCAACATGGTCTACATGGGGACCCTGGTCACGGGCGGGCAGGGGCTGGCGGTCGTCACGGCCACCGGCAGCTATACGGAAGTGGGCAGACTCCAGGTACTGGTCGGCGAGGCGTCCTCCCCGGAAACCCCGATGGAGCGGCAACTCAACAGGCTCGGCGACCAGCTCGTCGTCATCTCCGGCGCGGCGTGCGGCCTCGTATTCGGGATCGGCATTCTGCGCGGATACGGTTTCATGATGATGCTGAAAACCGCCATCTCCCTCGCGGTCGCGGCCGTTCCCGAAGGGCTCCCCGCCGTGGCCACGACCACGCTCGCCCTCGGCATCCGCAACATGAAGAAGCACCACGTGCTGATCCGCCACCTCGACGCTATCGAAACCCTGGGATGCATCCAGACCATATGCTTCGATAAGACGGGCACCATCACCCAGAACCGGATGGCGGTGGTGCGCCTCTTCGCGGGAATGAAGGAAATGCGGCCGGGCGAATTTTCCTTCGCTTCCGACAGTTTTGCCGTCCCGGTCGAGTACGAGGGGATAGTAAGGATGATCCAGGCCTCGGTTCTGTGCAACGAGGCGGAAGTGTTCGAGGATCACGAGAAGTTCGCCCCCGGACCGGATATGGAATACCAAAGACTGGAAACCGGCGCTCCGGATTCCGGGCGCAGCGGGCGGGAATTCACGCTGAGAGGCTCCCCCACCGAAATCGCCCTGATCAACCTCGCTCTGCAGTCCGGCATCGATGTCGTCGGCTTACGGCGCCGGTACCGCCTTCTCAAGATCAACTACCGGTCGGAAAGCCGCCTCTACATGGGGAGCCTGCACGAATTCCACGAAGACGGCCGACGGCGCATGATGATCGCCATGAAGGGGAGCCCCGAGGAGGTCCTCGCCATGTGCGACAGGCACATGGACGGCGGCGTGGAGTTACCGCTGACGGACGACGACCGGTCCCGCATCGAACTGGAAAACGAACGCATGGCGGGCGATGCTCTGAGGGTCCTCGGTATCGCCTACGCTCTCGTGGATAGTGAGGCGGATTTCGGCGCGACGAACGGATTCGTGTGGCTGGGCCTGATTGGAATGGCCGATCCGGTTCGCCCCGGCGTCGCGGCCCTGATCGAGGAGTTCCATCGCGCGGGGATCGACACCGTGATGATCACGGGAGACCAGAGCGCGACAGCCTACGCCATCGGCAAGGAACTGGAACTCAGCAGGGGGGAACCGCTCGAGATCCTCGATTCCACCGTGCTTACCAGGATGGACCCCGAGGCGCTGAAAGCGCTCTCCGACAAGGTCCATGTATTCGCGAGGGTGAGCCCCGCATTCAAGCTCGAGATCGTGCGAGCGCTTCAGAGCAAAAACAGAGTGGTGGCCATGACCGGAGACGGCATCAATGACGGCCCGGCTCTCAAGGCCGCCGACATCGGCATCGCGATGGGAGAGGGAGGAACGGACATCGCACGGGAAGTCGCGGACATGGTGCTCGAGGAGGACAATCTCGAAACCGTGATCGTCGCCGTCCGCGACGGCCGCACCATCCACAACAATATTCGTAAATCCCTGAGATTTCTCCTTTCGACCAATTTCAGCGAGATCATGGTGATGCTCTTTACGGTCGGGGCCGGGCTCCCGTCCCCCATGAGCGCCATGCAACTCCTCTGGATCAACCTCATTTCGGATATCTTTCCGGGGCTGGCTCTCGCCATGGAGGCCCCCGAACCGAACGTTCTGGAACAGCCCCCGCGCTCTCCCGATGAACCGATCGTGAAGACGGCTGATTTCAAGCGGCTGGCGCTCGAGTCCTCCGTTCTGAGCCTGTCGGCCATGGCCTCGTACGGGTATGGAGTGATGCGCTACGGAATGGGCGCACAGGCGGGAACGCTCGCCTTCCAGAGTCTGACCATGGGGCAACTCCTCCACTCCATCAGTTGCCGCTCCGAGACGCACAGCATCTTCAGCGAGGAGAAACTGCCGCCCAACCGGTATCTCAATATTGCGCTCGGCGGCTCGCTGGCCCTCCAGGCTCTCACCATTTTCGTTCCGGGCCTCCGGGGGCTCCTCGGGCTCGCCCCCATCGGCCTGGCGGATGGAGCGATAATCGCGGGAACCGCCGCCCTGCCGCTTCTCATCAATGAAGCGACAAAACATGTGGGTTCTGAACGTCAAATATGAAAGGGTAAACACCAATGCAGAAGGACTATATCTTTGCTTCGGAATCGGCAACGGCGGGCCACCCCGACAAGCTTTGCGATCAGATCAGCGACGCCATCGTGGACCACTTCATCGAACAGGACCGCCAGGCGGTCGTGCGCGCCGAATGCGCGGTCGCATCCGCCGTGCTGTTCATCGCAACGCGGTTTTCGGCCGACGCCGCCGTCGATGTCGCTCGAGTGGCGAGAAGAGTCATCAGGAAGGTGGGGTACGAACATGAGGACTTCAACAGCAGGACATGCAGCATCCTCACGAGCAGCAAGGAACTCCCGCCCGACGATTCGGCGCGGTTCGACGCCGGGAACCTCAGCGAGGCCGAGATCGACGGCATCCTCGTGAAGCAGCAGGGCACCTTCTTCGGATATGCCTGCAACCAGACGCCGTCCTTGATGCCGCTCCCGATCTGGCTGGCCCACAAGCTGGCCAGGAGGATCGATACGGTCCGGCAGCAAAAGATCCTCCCGTACCTGGCTCCGGACGGCAAGACTCAGGTCAGTGTGGAGTACGCGGATCGCAGACCCAGGAGAATCCACAACGTCAGCATTTGCGTCTCGATCGCTCAGAACGGACACCCCGGACCATCTCAGAAGAAACTGAACCAGGAACTCAAGGAAGCTGTGGTCCTGCCCGTTTTCGAGGATGAACCGGTGCGGATCGATGACGCCGCCGATTTTTTCGTCAATCCGGAAGGGGTCATGATGGTCGGCGGCCCCTCGGTGCACTCCGGACTGACCGGAAGAAAGAACGCCGCCGACACGTATGGAGAGTACTCCCGCTACAGCGGTTCGGCGTTGAGCGGCAAGGACCCCATGCGAATCGACCGGGTCGGGGTCTATGCCGCCAGGTACGCGGCTAAAAACATTGTGGCGGCGGGTCTTGCCGACGAGTGCGAGGTGCAGGTGAGTTATTCCATCGGCTTCGCGCGCCCGGTGAGCATCCAGGTGGACACGTTCAACACCGGCGCCGTTCCCGACGAGGCCATTGCAGACCTCGTCAAGCGCCATTTCGATTTCCGGCTGGCGGCCATCATCCGTGAATTCCGCCTCAGGGACCTTCCCGCGGAGTCGAAGGGGGATTTTTACAGGAAACTGGCTGTCTACGGACAGGTGGGAAGGATGGATATGGAGCTTCCCTGGGAAAGGACGGACAAAGCATCCATTCTGAACGCCCGGTGATGATCCGCTGTTCTTTGTTCGAAAAGCGCGGGATACGGCGGATGCGTCCGACGGCGCGGCGCGGTATCGATGCGCATGAATGTGGGGAATGTCTTTCCCCGTCACCAGGATCGCGAGATGATCTTGATTTGGCTTTAAACACATAGGAAACACAGGAGATAGTCATGGGACTGATGGAAGACGTTTTGAAGGATAGTTTGGGGCCCGGAGTCGCTCTCGGTTTGGGAGCCATATTGCTTGTTCCCACGGTGCTCCCCGCCCTGGGGACGATTCTTCGCCCCATCGCCAAGGCGGCCATCAAGGGCGGCCTGATCGTCTACGAAAAAAGCGGCGCCGTGGTGGGAGAGGCTAGAGAAACCTTATCGGATCTCGTTGCGGAAAGCAGGAACGAACTCGCCGCGCCCCATGAAGGGTAGAGGATTTTCGCGCTGACGACCGCGATTGCGCGTTCAATTCGACGGCAGGATGGGCTTGTTTCGCGGGAGCGGCTTTCAGTCGCCACCCGTTGCGTTTCGACGTGTTGCGTCTCGACGGCGAAACTTGCCGGCAGGCCCGAGGGTTTGGGCGTACCGTTCGCCCCGAGGCATCGAGGGGCGAACGGGGTCGCCGCGAACAGAAGGTGAACCCACGGCTCATGCGCGCTAACCGGACCTTACGGGACGGAATCCGGAGTGCTTTCGTGCGCTCCTGTAAACCAAATCACTGCGCGCTTGCGGGTCCCCACGGAACTCCGCTTCAGTTCCCGCCCCCACCCGGCGCGTTCTTCAGCCGTTCTATTTCGGCCTGTAACTGCTGGATTTCATCCAGCTTCGGCTGATGGTTCGCCCGCTTCTTCTCGTTCGTCCCCTTGTCTTCGCTCTTTTGGGAGCCCTGCTCGGGGCCGCCGGCCACACGCGCCATCTTCTTGCCGCTCTTCGGTCCGGCCTTCTTCCCCGCGGGAAGATCTCCACCAGCGGGCCTGTTGGAAAAATGGATTACCCCGTCGCGATCGACCCACTTGTATATCTGAGCACACCGGGCATCCAGCGCGAGCGCCCCGAAAATCACCGAAGACAGCCCAAGCCAAAACACGATTTTCATAATCTCCCTCTAATCCGGCGGAACTCCGAATGAACGTTCCATGCTGAACGTGGTCATACAAACTGATGCATTGTACTCGCAATTGCCCGCCGATACAAAGCGGAAAAGCCGATGTTCGATTAATTTGTGCGGTATGAGACTTGAAAATGCGTATGCCGATACATAACAGGTAATAGGACGGAACAACCGCTGTCCGCCGTTTTGCCGGGATCGGAAGAACGAAAGGGTATGCCGAACCCCTGGTGAGGTAATCCGAAGGAGGCCGACATTAGTTATAATGATGATCGACACGCCGTAATCGGCTGCAAGCCCTGTTTACGCCCTTATTCCGTTCGTTATGTCGAACGCGACGGCTCTTCCTAATGATAGCGACAAAAAAAATCTTATCCATCGTGACTCCGACTCATTTATTTCTTGCCATGTATCGAAGGCTAAGTATAATTGCCGCAGAAAATGCGGGTTTAGGGCCATTTGGGCCTTGACCCCTTATCTGATGGGTGGATGGGGCTAGTAGTAAAAACGGTACACCTGAATCGAGGAGGTCAAAAATGACGAAGGCTGACTTAGTTGCGAAGATTGCCGATGATGCTGGCATTAACAAGGCTACAGCGGAAAAGGCGCTGAACAGCTTTGTTGATGCGGTATCCGATGCCCTGGCTAAAGGGGAGAAAATTACCCTGGTGGGGTTCGGAACTTTCAGCCTGGCCGAGAGGGCGCAACGTGAGGGGCGAAATCCCAGGACGGGCGAAGCCATTACTATTCAGGCTTCCAAGGTCGTCAAGTTCAAAGCCGGCAGCAAACTCAAGGAATCCATCGGTGATGTCGAGTAAGAACGGCGCCTGCGCGGCCCGGTTCGGACCCGCTGATTCCCTCTCATGAGCGTTTGAAAGGAACACGGTTCGAATCCGGGAAAAACGATGTTGCGTTGCGGAACAATTCCGGTTCAGGTTCGCAAGTTTCCTGAACCGGATCCACGAACCGGGTCCGGAGAGGTTTTTGCCCTCGGTGGGTCCGGCGCGGCAACCAGGCGGGAAGAAAGACCGCTCTTACCTCATACTACTCATTCAATGCCTATGGATACCAGCCCGGCTATCATCGAACCCCGTCGTGGAAAACGCGAGGAAGCGGCGCCGTCTTCATGCGTGATCGTTTTCGCCCCCCGCGACGTGGACCTGTTCGCCCGTCGCATCGATTGCTCAGCCAAACGTTCCCTTAGTATTTTTCTTGCGGAAGTCAAATCGGGAAGCTACGAAGGAATTCCCATAACCCTTGCGGGACCGGCTCTCGGGGCGCCGCAGGCCGTGATGGTGCTGGAAAAGCTCATAGCGCTGGGGGTCAGGGACGTTATTTGCGTCGGGTGGTGCGGCTCCCTCCAACCCCATATCCGGGCGGGGGACATCGTCTTGCCCACCGGGGCGCTATCGGAGGAAGGCACATCCGCGCACTACCCCATATCGCCCGCTGAACCCGGTCCTTCGATGGATCTGTTCAATGCTCTGAAATCCGCTCTCGCCGACGCCGCCCTCACCGTGCACGAAGCAAAGGTGTGGACCACCGATGCTCCCTATCGCGAGACGGCGGCCAAAGTCACCGACTTTCAGAAAAGGGGAATCGCCGCCGTGGAGATGGAAGCCTCGGCGCTCCTGACGGTGGCGCGCTTTCGCGGTATAAGGCTTGCCCTGATTCTCACCGTTTCCGATGAGTTGTTCTCCCTCGCCTGGCGGCATGGCTTCAGAGATCCCGCCTTCATACGGACCAGGGAAAAGCTGCCCGAAATCGTGCTGCGGGCTTTTGCTTCCCTGGATACGAACCGCAAAAGCGACGGTCTCGGGCGCGACTGAGCATCGAGGAGCCGCGGGCCTGTTCTCCCGGTCATAACCGGACGTTCGGAGCCAGTTCGGAGATGGTCAGATTCGTGTGCTCCCTGCAGATTTCGGCGAGGAGTTTCCGTTCTTTTCTGATGTTGGTCCAGTTTCTCACTTTCATGATCGAACGGATCAGGAGGCTGTGCGGAATCCTGTGAGCCCTGATAAGCATGTAGAGGGGTTTGAGGCGGCAGCCCCTGCGCACCTTGGTCAGTCCGACCCCCATCCCGTAGTTCATCGAGGAAACCCCCGCTCCAATGGCTTCCATAATGGGAATATGATAGAGCACGTTGAAATAGGTCCCGTTATTCCTGGTGAGTTCGTGCCGATGGCCCACGAAGCAGGCGTACCATTTATGCCTTTCGGCCAGGAAGAAGGAAAAACCGATCGGTTCGCCGTCCTTTCGGGCAATGAATATTATCGCCCTCTCCCCGAGGCGCGTCTTTATCTCTTTGAAGAACCGGTCCGGCAGGTTCGCCTTTTTTCCGTTGTAGTACTTGGAAAAGACGTTATCGAGCATCATTTTCATCCCGCAACTCAGTTCTTCCGTTATTTCCGCCTCGGGCCGTATGACGACGCCGTCCTTCGTTCCCCTCTTCATGTCGCTCCTGATCTGCCGCCAGGCGCCGTGGCTTTTGCTCTTGATCGCCGTAAGGTATTCATCGAAATTCTTGAATGGGATGTCGATTACCGCGTTGAATCCCATGAAGCACTGCTGGTAGCCTTCCTTCTTCAGCCCCTGTATAAGAGCGGCATCCTCGTCGCTTAGATATAGAAAAGCCGTAGCCCTGACTTTCTCGCGCTTTGCAAGCTCCTGCGCATCCCGTGCAAACGCCCTGGCTGCATCCTCCCTTTTTCCGGCATTGCCCCAGCACACCAGCCCGCAGGTGGAGGTCAGTGGAGAGAATGAGACAAGACTGGGAGTGAGCGTGAGTCCGAGAGCGTTCAAGGAACGTTTGAACCGGCCGAACAGTCTTTCCTCCAGGGTGTGATGAAGGTCATCGACCTGCACGTAGAAGTTGCACGCCGCAATCGTCTTTCCATCCTCCATCATACTTATATGTATTGGATTGTACTTGCCTGCGCAAGCGTCATCCATGATGTAAAACCAGTCGCAATATTGAGGAATGTCATCTCCAGGGGCCCCGCAAATTCCCGTGCTTACCTGAGATAGACCCGGCATGAATTCGATCTGAGTCATCAAAGCACTCCTCTGTGCAAGTATGCTGGAAAGATTCCGGGTAATGGGTCGCTGTAAGTCCGAGGCACGGTCCGCCGCCCGCTCACCGGCGAATCGCTCGCCCGGAGGGTCGGACCACGAAACCCATGAAACGGGACAAGGCCGTGTTCAGTGAAATCGGATTGCGTCTCACGTCGTTCGATGAAAAAGCGGACTCCTGAGACATGGAGGGAAGCTGTACAACACCTGCCGATACGACCGGTTGCAGCGCTGTTTGGAATGCCTGTATTTTACCGTGCAACTCTTTTCCTGCTTCCAATGAGATTGCAAAGAAATACAATGTAAATCCATCCTGCCGTCAAGTTAATCAGGAACCGGATAGGACATGAATGGGGCCGTTAATGTATTCTACCCTGAGAACCAGTGTATACTAATGTTATCTTATGCAATTTCATCATACATACAACCGCGGCTTGACCGGAAGAGCGGGAACCGACTATACTGCGGCGAAATGGAAACCGGGTATCGAGGCAGTAGTCTGGCAAATTTGCAGCAAGGAACGCATGGAGGAGTGCAGTATGTCCGCGGAGAAAACTGGAGTCGAGGTGTTGCCGGCGATTTTTGAAAGACGCAGTGTCCGCCATTTTACAGATGCTTCCGTTGAACGGAAGGTGATTGTCGAGGCCCTTCGCGCCGCTTCCTGGGCGCCGTCGGGACTGAACAACCAGCCGTGGCGGTTTTCGGTTGTTTGGGATGCGGACCTGAGAGAGAAGCTTGCGAAACTGACGCGCTATGCGGCGACTCTGAGGAGCGCCCCGGTGCTGATTCCCGTCTTCCTGGATAAGGATGCTTCTTACGACTATGTCAAAGACTGCCAGGCGATAGGGGCATGTGTCCAGAATATTCTTCTGGCCGTGCATGCCGCCGGCCTGGGCGCCGTTTGGATCGGCGAAATCCTGAAGAACAAGGAAGAAGTCCGTAAACTGCTGGGCTTGCCGGAACGCCTCGAACTGATGGCCGTCGTGGCGGTGGGGCACCCCGTGCACCAAAACCAGACCTCCCACAGGCGGCCCCTGGAAGAGTTGATCGTATTCGAGAAGTAACGTCCGACGTTCGCCCGGCGTGTGAGAAAGGAACTGCAATGATAGTGGAAATGTTCGAAGTTGGAATGTTGATGACAAATTGCTACATCGTGGGCGACCCGGAGACGCGCAAGGCGTTCGTCATAGACCCGGGAGGCGATGTCCGCAGGATCGCGGCGAAGCTCAAAGACCTCGATCTCACGGTGAGCGCCATACTGTTGACTCACGGCCATTTCGACCACATTACGGACGCGTGGAGCCTCAAGGAGAAAGTGGGAGCGGATATCCTCATGCATCAGAAAGACGAACCCCTCCTCCGGGACCGCATGGTCGGGATGGGAGCCGTCGTTTCCTCGCCTTCCGTGCTTTCCAAGCTCGCCGTCGACAGGTGGATCAAGGCGGGAGACGTGCTGGAAGCGGGCGCCGTCCGGTTCAACGTGCTGGAAACTCCCGGCCATACGCCGGGCCATGTGTCCTTCCACTATCCGGAGTCCAAAAGCATTTTTGTAGGCGATACCTTGTTTGCAGGCTCGATCGGCCGGACCGACTTTCCCGGCGGCTCCTACGAGCAGTTGATACGGTCCGTCCGGGAGATGATTTTTCCGCTGGATGGAAAGACGGTCGTCTATCCGGGGCACGGTCCTGCAACAACGGTGGATAGGGAGAAGAGGAGCAATCCTTTTTTTCGGGACTAAACTGATTGACCCCACAGACAGAGTGAGAGGAGGAGGAGACGATGAGCACTTCGGTTCCGCGCCGGTGGATGGCGACAGCC
>CAYOVG010000189.1:1819-13186 GCA_964407285.1 uncultured Syntrophobacteraceae bacterium | reverse complement strand
AATTTCAATATTGAAATATGAAAGGAGCAACATCCAATGCTTGCATCGTCACCTCAAAACATCCGTTTCAACGGGACCGGCCGGGCCTACGTGGCCGACGCGGGAGGGGGGAATCTCGTGGACCTGGGGGAGCTCGAAGCCCTGAACTTTTCCCAACAGGTTTCCACGACCAAGATGAAGTCTACGCGCAATGCGGCCAGGGCGACGATCCTGGAGGCCGAAACGGAACGCGAATCCTCTTTGAGCTTCGGTCTGCGGGAGATGACCGAGGAGAACCTGAAGATGGCTCTCCTTGGGTCTGCGATCAACACGGACAACCAGGCGGCCGGGCATGTTTTCCAAGGGTCGAAGACCTGGGTGGCGGACCATTATATCGACCTGGGGCACCTGGACGTCTTCAGCACCAAGATCTCCCACGGCACGGTCAGCAATGGTCCGTTCGTCATCGGGGACACGGTGACGGGCGGGACTTCCAATGCCACGGGCAAGGCGGCTTACGTGGGTTCGGGGTTCCTGGAGCTGGTGAACGTGTCGGGGACGTTCGTTCCTGGAGAGACCATCACCTCCACGACCAAGTCGGCCACGGTGAACGGGGTCGAGAAGCTGGAGGACCTGGTCATCACCAACGAGGGAGGAACGACCCGGCGCCTGCAGGGAACGGATTACTCCCTGGATCCCGATTACGGGTATGTGCGCAAGCTTGGAGCAATTGGCCTGGCCGATACGGACAAGGTCTCCTACGACTACGGCGTGGTGGAGCGCAAGTACATCTGGGGGCTTTCGGCGGGGTCCGTCGAGAAGAAATTCATCTTCGTGGCGGACAAGGACGACTACGGCCCCCGGCAGCGGTGGACGTTTCACAAGGTGAAGGTCAACCTCAACGGGGAGTTTCCGCTCATCGGCGAGGGCGCTCAAATCCTGCAGGTTTCCGGGTCGGTTCTCGCCGACACCTCGCAGCCGAGCGGGCAGGAATACTACAAACTTGAAATCATGTAAGGGATAGAATGGCAGACGAACTGGAACAAATCTTTCCACAATCGAAAGATCTGAATATCCATGGGGAGGTCGTTGCCGTCTCCCCTCTCAAGATGCGCCAGATTCCCAAGGTCTCCGCCCACATGATGAAGCTCTTTCAGTACGTGGACCGGGAGGAGGTGAACATCGCCGGTTTGCTGTCGGAAGGCTCGATGGAACTGGTCGAGGCCATCTCCGCCGCGGTGGACAAACCGAAGGACTGGGTCGAAGATCTCGGCCTCGATGAGATGGTCCTCCTCACCCGGACGGTGATCGAGGTGAACTCGGATTTTTTCTCACGGTGCGTGCTGCCGGAAATCAACCAGGCAAAAGAGGTCCTGAATCACCTGACTGGTTTGGTTTCTTCCAGGTCCTGATCGGAGGAGGCCACAGGTTCGAGGAGATCCAAAACTACACCTTCGCCCAGGCGAGAGGATTTGCCCGGGCCGTCATGAGGGCTCGGGCACAAAAAAGTCTGGATCTGTTCAATCTCATGGTCACGGCATCACGCGCGGACAAGGAAGGGATTCTCAAGACTGCGAAAAGCTTGATTCGCGTTATCGAAGGAAACGGGTGATCAAGCGCAGGAACAGGACGGCTGCATGGGCGGTTGCCGTGAGGGCGAGCAGCCCGATCACCGGGGCAGCGATCAGCATGCCAAACGCTTCTTCAGCTCCGGTCAGCAGGTAGAAAAAGGAAACGGTCAGGACCCAGCCCCAAAGGATTTTGGCGGCATGATCCTGCAGCCACGCAAATGCACGGCAAAACATCGAAGGTCCTTGATCCACCATGGCGGATACCTCCACAAAGATCACCATCAAAGTTGACAGCCAGACGGCTACTTCAAATTTAGCAAAGCTCGCCCAGGAATTCCAGAAGCTGAGCGACAGCTTCAGAAAGCCTATCGGCGAAATCAAGGCTTTTGCCGAGCTGAAGAAAAGCCTTATCGAAAATCAGCGGGCTTTCGCGGACGCTCAAAAGCGTGTCGGAGAACTGGCGAGGGAGATCAAAGCCTCTGCAACGCCGTCCCGGGAGCTCACGGCGGCATTCGAGAAGGCCAAGCAGACCGCAGGCGGCCTCAAGGACACAATCTCAAAACAGCGCGAGGAGCTCCACCGGCTGAAACAATCCATGCAGGCTTCGGGCGTCGACGCGTCGAAACTTGCTTCGGAACAGCTCCGGCTCAAAAACGCCCTCAAGGAAGCCAACGCTGAATTCCAGAAATCAAAGGCCGTCGCGGCGTCGAGGGACGCTTTGGGGCTCATGCCCCATCAACAGGTGAGAGACGAGATCAACCGCCTGAAGGAGGCCTACAAGACCCTTGCGGCTTCCGGCAAATTATCCATGTCGGAGCTCGCCCAGGCAAAGATCCAGCTCAAGCAGAAAATCGGAGAACTGAAGGAATCCACTAACGGGTGGGCTGCGCAGATCGACAATGCCCGCATGGCGTTTGCCGGAATCATCGCGGCCAGCGCCGGGTTTGTCGCATCCATCCAGGCGTCCAAGGATCTCCAGACGGCCATGACGGGAGTCGCCAAGGTGGTGGACGCCCCGGACTCCAAGATCGAGTCCCTGAAGAATAACTTCCTGGAACTCTCACGCATCATGCCTTTCGCGGCGCGGGAACTGGCTCAGATCGCCCAGGCCGGCGGACAGATGGGGATCGCCGCGGATGACATCAAAGCTTTTGTGGAGATGACGGCGAAGATCGGCACCGCCTTCAACATGTCCTCGGAGGAAGCGGGAACAGCCGTCGGAAAGCTCATGAACATTTTCAAAATGACGGTCCCCGAGGTCGAGGGGCTTGCCGATGTCATCAACACCCTTGGAAACAACACCAACGCTGTCGAGAAAGACATCGCGAACGTGCTGATTCGTATAGGCGGCGCTGGGCAGATTTTTGGGCTCACGGCTCGAGAGACCTCCGCGCTTGCAGCCGCGTTTCTCTCCCTGGGGCGTCCCCCCGAAGTGGCGGCTACGGCCATCAACGCCTTTTTAACCAAGCTGCAGACGGCCGAGGTGGGGACCGGGTCCTTTCAAACCGGCCTCTCTATGCTTGGGATCCAGGCGAAGGATTTGGCTCGGGACATCAAAGAACACCCTCAAGACGCATTGATGCGCTTCCTTGAAACCCTGAAGGATCTCGACAGGCAAAGCCAGGCAAACGTCATCACAAAAATCTTCGGGATGGAATACCAGGATGACATCGGCATACTGCTCACAGGTCTCGATATGTACAAGCGTATCCTTGCCCTCATCGTTTCCGAGTCTGAGACCGCAGGAGCTGTGAATAAAGAGTTCGAACGGGGCATGGCGACACTGGATAACCAGTTGAAACTCACCAAAAACGCGCTGAACGAATTGGCGATCGTTTTAGGTGACAAATTCCTGGACAGTGTGACCGTCGTGGTGGATGCATTTAAGTCCTTCGTCAATATCATAGCGGATTTTGCCAAGACTTATCCGGCCATCAGCGCTCTTGTGACCCTTTTCGTGTCCCTGGGCGCCAGTTTTTCCGCTCTGGCCGTCATGGGACGTGTTTCCTGGCTTCTCTTCGCGAAATCCATCGAAGCGGTGACAGTGGCCGTTGGAGGCGTCGTGGCCGCGATGCGCGCCATGGCCGGCCTCAGCATGGCGAACCTCTTCATTTCGCTCTCCGGAGCGGTCACAGGGGCAAAAGCGGCCATCATGGCTCTGAACGTTGTCTTGCGGGTTGGCCTGATTGGAGGGGCGACCCTTGCGGCGATGGCCCTTCTCTACCTGTTAGACATTATGAAAGACCTCGAGGAGGCTCGGGAGAAAATTCGGGAAGCCGAGGAGGGCGAGGCTTTCGCCGACGAGAAAGGCTCTAAACGAGCCCAAGAAATCGGGAAACAGCTGGGTCTTCAGATCGGGTCGATGAAAGAGTTCAATCAGCAGGTGAAAGACGGCAAGGTCTATTTCGATGAGCAAACCAATTCCTGGCAGAAGGCAACGCAGGTCCTCAACAAGCAGACAAAACAGATGGAATTGACCGAAGAGGAGCTCAAAAAGCTCGAGGGAACCATCGACGGCGTTTCGGAAAGTTATGCCGACTTCATCAACAAAACGGCATCCCGCTACGATTTCCTCGCTGATAAAGCGAAAGCTTATGCCTCCGATGAACGCCAGGCATTCCAGGCTTCTCTCAATATCCAGCGTCAAAAGATGGAGACGGTGCTCCAAATCGCCCAGGAGGAAGCAGCAAGGAAAGAATCCATCCTTTTTTCATCCGGAGCCAGTGAGCAGCAGCAGGCGGAGCTTTCCAAGAAAATCGCTGAAGACCTCAAGAACTTCAGAATCAAGACCCTGGAGGACTGGCAATCCAAACTGCAGTCGGCCTACCTCAACGCCCTCTCCCAGGAACAGTCCTACGCGGCCGAGGTCAAGCGCATCAAGGATGAGCTGAGAGACAACGAACGGTCCATGGCCGACCAGGTGCGGGAGCTCCAGCGCACCACCATGAACGCCGAAAAGGCATGGTTCGACCGTCGCAAGCAGGCTTACGAGACTCTGCGGGAGTCGCAGCGCGCACTGGCCACCGCCGAAGGCCCCGACCAGTTGAAGGCAGCCGTCGAACTGGCCAGGGACGCGCAGAACCAGTTCAAGGGGCTCGCGGGCGAAGTTAAGGAAGGTGACCGGGTCATCGTCAGCCAGGCCAAAACGGTGAGCGAAGCCATCAAAGGCATGAAGCAGGCCAACGACGTGGTGACGCAGGGCTTGAAAGGGCAACAATCGGCCGCGGAAGCCATGCAAAAGACCTGGCAGGCCACCATGCATGACATTCAGAAGGACCTCCAGTCTATCGCAACTGAGATCGAGGAGTTGAACAACACCACCATTTCTCCCAAGGCCGAGATCCGCGTGGATTCCAGTGAGGTGGACCGCAAGCTTGCTCAGCTCGATGGTGCAGTTACCACGAGCCAACACATCATCTACGTACAGCGTGTGGAAACCAACCAACTTGGGGGCGAGATCCAACGTTTTTCCAAAGGAGGGTGGAACCGGCTTTTCGGGAAACTCCCCGGGTGGGGCGGCGGGGACAGGATCAGAGCGCTCCTCGAGGCCGGGGAGTACATCATCCGGAAGGAAGCGGTCCGGAAATACGGCGCGGGGCTGTTCGAAGCGCTCAACAGCATGCGGTTGAGTCTTCCGAAGATGGTGACGCTTCCCATGCCGGAGGTGCCTGCCATCCCTAAAATGGCCTATGCCGGCGGGGGGATGGTTGCAGGGGCCGATTACGGAACGCTTCGCCTGCAGGCGGGGGACATGGAGCTCCCCGTGATGGTCCAGGGAAGCGGCGGCCGTCAGATGGTCAGGGACTTCGAACGGGAACTCAAAAAGCTGAGGCTGACTCGTGGCCATTGAATTCTATCTCTTTTCGACGGAACGTGGCGCGAGCCTCAATCCCGCCACATTGAACCCCCTGCCGGCAACGCTCATCGCCCTGGGGGAGGATCCCCTCTTCGGAGATTACGATCCCGAGGCGGGGACCAAAGGCCGAGGCAGCCGGATCCCCACGCTCGGAGGGGCCGTGCACCAGGACTTCGGAGTGAACGTGGCGGATGGCCGGATCCATTTGTCCGTCCAGGAGTCTCCCCTTCCCGCCTCCGTCATCCAGGCCATGGAGACCGCACATGCGGTGACGGACGGCCTCTGGTACTGGTCCGATTCGGTGAACTGCTGGAAGGTGCGGTTTGCCCGTCCCGATGGTTTCAAGCGTTGGCGAAACCTCTTCTGGAAAGCCAGAAACAAGGAGGTTTTTTCCTACGAATTGAAGCTCCAAATCGTGTCAAAGGATATCTGAGCCATGCCCTGCGGCTTCAAGGTCGAACTGAACGGGACGGACATCACGGCGAAGGTGGCGCGGTTTGAAATCACGGCGTCCCTCGAATCCTACGTGCGCGAGCTGAGTGCCGAGATCGCAGACCCGGCCCTGTACGACACGTTCGACTTTTCGGTCCTGCCTGAATCGCCGTCCCTGGAAGTGTTCACCCGGGTGGCGGACGAATGGGTGTCCCAGGGGCGGTTTTTCGCGGAAAAGCCAACCTACCAGGTGGGCATCCACCGGACGGACACGGGGATATGGGGACGATCCGAGTCGGCGCGGCTCGGGGCCCCGTTCGCTCCGAAAGTGAGCAAACTCTGGGACCGGCTCACCACCTTTTACGACATCTGCCGGGAGATGTGCGAGCCGGCCGGTTTGTCCTGGGACCCTGCCTTCTGCGAGATCCCCGACTTCCTGATCTATGCCTTCAGCTACCAGGCGGACAACGTGTACCCGGTGGAGGTCATATCCGAGCTGATCCACCTGGCCCACGGGGAGAACGCCGTCCTGACCACGGACCGGGCCGGGCATGTGCGCATTCGGAAGATCGACCGGGCGCCGGAGGCCGCGGACCACGACGTCACGGACGCTGTCCTCGCCCAGATGGCCGAGGAGCCCGAATGGCCGGACTTCGGAAACCGGGTGAAAATTTCGGGTGCGGGGTCTCTTTCGGGCTACGGGGTGCGGCTCACCGTGTCCAATGAATGCCTGCAGGCGGGGGGCAAAGCCAGGGCTTACGCGAGAGTCACCGACCAGGACGGGCTCCCGGTTGAAAACATCCCGGTGCAATGGGCGGCGAAATATGGACTGGCCACGTTTCAGCAGGAATACACCAACACGCAGACCGTCCTGATTCCCGGCGAGGAACAGCGCGCGTCCACCTTTTACGAGGTGCAGACGGCCTTCCCGCCCAAGTCGGTCACGGGGGTGTGGGCGAAGAAGGACACGGGCCGGACGAACAACCTGGCCGCCGACGGTTTTGAAATCGACGGGAACACCATACGGCTGGCCAGGCGCCTCCAATTCTGCGACCAGCTGCTGGTGGTGAGCTACCAGGTGGAGGGCGTCGCGGTGAACGTGCTCACGGGAGGGTCCGAGCCGGGAACGGAAAAGGTGTCCGCGGTGGTGGGAGGGAGCTCCGATTCCCGGGACATCTACATCGACAACCCGTGTGCCTGCCCCCCCAGCATCACGCTCAAGGCAAACCCCTATTCCATCCAGATCGGAGAGGCGGCACGGCTGCTGGCCTACGTGGAGATCGGAGGAGCCCCCGTCACCGATGGCCGGCTGGTCTACATGACCATCGACACGGTTCCGTCGCATGGTTCCCTTGCCTGGACGTCCAGCTCGGTGGGCACGGTCAACGTCACCAACGAAAAGGTGTCGGCCGTGAACGAGATCTCGGGGCTCTGTCAGGTGACTTTGGAGATGTTCCCGGCCGGCGTTTCGGGGATCTACCGGTTCACCCAGGACGATGAGGGGAACATCCTCAAATACGGCGGCAATCTCTACGCCTCCCACTCGGGGAAGACCGTGACCCTGAATTCCGCATGGGTCACGGGGACGGAGTTCGTGGCCGAATACACGGCCGTGGGGGCGGTGGTGAACGTCTTCAAGGGACTGGCCCCCGGAACGGACCGCATCCGGGCGCTCATCCGGACGAGCCGCGAGGCGCCCACGGAAGCCTTTGCCCAGGTCTCCGTCGGGGATGAAAACAGCCCGGACGGGTGTTGCAACGACGGCCTTTGCGAAAGCGAGCCCATGCCGTGCGACCAGCTCCCTGTGAACTGCCAGGAAGGCCAGGTCTGGTGCAAGAAGAGTGGAGTGTACGGCTGCCGGCCCGTGCAGGACTGTGATGATTGCGGGATCGGAAAGATCTGGGGCTACAAGGCAGGCGTCGAAGGTTGCTGGGACAACTCCGAGGTGGACAACCAGAGGCCTGACGGCGGGTCCGGAAAGGTCTACGGAAGGAAGGGAGCCACCGAGGGTTGTTTTCAACCTTCGGAACTTGACACTTGCGGGCCCGGGTTCGTCTATTGCTACCGAAGCGGCGTATTGGGGTGCCACAGGCCGGAGGATTGCGACAAAACCTTCGGGGGCGGCTCCGTTCAATGCCCTCCCGGGACAACGTGTTGCAAAAACAAGATCACAGGAAAGACGGGCTGTTGGCCTTCGTCTCAATGTTCCAGCACGGGCTTGCCGAAATCCGATAAGCCAAACAAACCAAACAGCAACAATTGGGATACGGAGCCTAAACCCGATTGTGTCAAGGCTGACCAGACGGTGGTGAAGTGCGGTAAGGGGGAGATTTGCTGCGAGAAAGGCGGCGTGCGTGGCTGCTGGCCCTGGCAGGATTGCGACCACCCTCCGGATACGTGCAAAGCGTCGGATTGCAGTCAGCACCCGACTTCCCAGTGCCTGTCAAACCGCTTTGCGGCCTACAATTTCGACCCAGGCGGTTTTCACAATTGTTCCTGCGAAAAGATGTGCGAGTCCGAGTTCGACAAGTTCGGCACTACTCAAGGCTACGACGGGGCGAGTTACAAACCTGTTTTCGATATTGTCACACAGCGCATGGGCATCCCGTTCGCAACCCCTGAATTTTGGGAAACCTACGAGGAGTTGAAACAGGAGGCTATCGCGCACTGTATCGGTTCCTGCAAGGCGGCGAAACTGGCTGTATCCGGACCGGATGCCGTCACGAAGCCCGGGGGGTGGCAATACACGGCAAGCGGTGGTTTCGGGGAGCTGTCCTGGTCGATAAGCGGCACCGGGGCGTCAATCGATCAGGATGGGTTTGTCACGCTTGTTGAAAGCGCCTGCGGGTCCTACACGGTAACGGTGGAGGATGAGTCCGGGCAAACCGCATCGATGGACGTCCGCATCACCAATGCCGGCAAATGGGTGGTGATTCTGTATCGGGTATGTAAATCGCCGGAAATTACCTGCTCCATGACTCACAGTGATTGCTCAACCCTTATGTCTTCGGTCTCCCTGGGTTCCGGATACTATTACGAGGGGAAATATCGAGCGCAGAGGTGGAATGTCAGGCTGCGTGTCGACCCCTGCAACCAGCCATGCGGCAGCAGGGATATGTCCTATTGTATATCCAGCATACTTGCCAACAAAGCGAATTGCATGGAAGGGCCTGGCGTTCCTGATGTTGGTCCGACCGGATGCAACGCGGATGGAAGCAGAAATTACGTCGTTGGCGTCTACACAACCATGCTGCATCTTTACGAATGGAGATGTTAGATGGATCCAATCGATCTGATTTGCAATTTCCTTTCCGCATATCCGCAGAAGGATGTGCGTGGGGCTTTGAAGAAATATGCTCTTTCGATACGTGTCGCCAGGAAAACGGAAACACCAGATGCGGCAAGCAGCGAAGGAGAGGACACACAAAGATTCACCTCTATTGAGGACGTGCCTAAAGGATGGAATTGGACTCGGATAAATGGGCAGATCTTCGCGGCGCCAGGAAAAGCTCTCAAGTCTCCGTCGCGTCCGGCAAAGTCGAAGGCCGACATGTCGGTCCATCGTGCTCCTTCTGAGCTCAGATGCCCATCCTGCGGAGGCGAAATGTTCCAGGAGGGCATTTGCCCGGGGTGTGCGGAAGGTCGAGCCGGGTACAGAATCCGCCTGCTTTGCGGAGAGTGCGACAAAACCATATTGCTGTAGGAGTTGCCCATGGCGAAACCGAATGTGGTGATACTATTCAACAACACCTCCAACGATGGCGCGAATACAGGCAACGCGAG
The DNA here is from genome assembly GCA_964407285.1 of uncultured Syntrophobacteraceae bacterium. Lineage (GTDB taxonomy): Bacteria > Desulfobacterota > Syntrophobacteria > Syntrophobacterales > Syntrophobacteraceae > CAYOVG01. The sequence goes on along the minus strand of CAYOVG010000189.1, from coordinate 3,565 downwards.
CGGCGGCGCGGGCGGATCCGGATCAAACTGGGTTGTTATGGACCTGATTGCCGACAAAATCCTTTTCCTGGACAGCCAGCAGACGGACGGCGATCCGCGAACGGGCGAGAAATTCCCCGTGATCATTCCCCAGTCGGGTTCCATCGAGGCCCCCAAGACCTTCGTGGACGATGCGTCAGCCGGGATCTTTGACCAGGTGCCTCTGGCGGGGACCAGTGCCGGCGGCCAGTCCGGCGGAGACAAGCGCTATGTCTTCGCCATCTTCTTCGATGGGCCCACCGCCGGCATCCCATATCTCGAAGCGTGGGACAATGCGAATCACAACTCCTTCGAGAGCCCCTTTCTCGGGGGCGGGACCCCGGCGAACTCTACCATCCGAGCCATCGCAACCACCAATGCGGCGCCGGGTTCGGCAATCTGGGCCGGTACACCGCTTGCCGGTGAGACGAGCCGGATCGCGCTGGATTCGGCCGCACTCAATGCCGCCAAGAATCTCTACTTCAATGTCAAACAGCTCATCCCATCGACAATGAGTCCCTTGAGCGCTACGGCGGTGTTGAGCTGCAGGTATCTGTATGGATAAGGCATGGAGGTATCTCGTTCAGTTCGCGGATGGGTCGAGACACCTGTCGCGGGACGTCCGGATATTCGATCCCGGCTGGAACGGGCAGGCCTTCCAGCGGCCCGTCGAGTCGCTGCAGTTCTTCCTGCCCGGCGGGCATTCGATTCTTCTCTCGGGGATGTCTGAATACAACCTCTTCGTCGAGGCCTCTCAGAATTTACGGGGTGGCCAGTCTCGTCTGGAGGCTATCTGGTTGTGCGGCCGGGTCCCGGGGAGCGATGCGGTCGAGATGTGGTGCATAGGGCAAGGGAAAATCGTGAGGCAGTCTGCCCGATATGGTCAGGAGTGGGGCGGCGGCCCGACGAGAGGCTGGAAGGCTGGAGTGCCTGGCAACAGTGTCAGATCAGAGATCGTAAAATTGAAGTGAGGAGAGGACCATGGTGATTGAAGTCCCTTTCGATGTCGAAGACACAGTTTGCTACACGCACCCCAAGCGCATATTCAACTCGGGAACGGTGGAAGCCATCGAGGCCGAGGTTTTCATCAAGGTGCGCAACCACGAGACGGGGGAGCTCGAGGTCTACAAGCCCGAGCAGATCTATACGGTGGATGCCGCCAGGGATTATGTGGAGTCCGTGCGCGCAAGGTTGGATGCTCTAAACGCCCCAAAGGAGTAAGCCATGGTGGAACAATCGATCCGTATAGCCGATGCCCCCTCAGGGTTGCGCATGGCTGTCAGGGATGCGTTTGAGAAAGATGGTGCCGCAAATGATCGCGTCATCGAAAGGGTGGATTTTGCCTCCGGCAAATTCCCCTCCCCCATTGGAAACTCGGTCCGAGGAAGCGGTGGGGCAATCACGGCCGTTGATACTTTTGATATGACGAATCTGCCCGCAGATCTGCTCAACAATCTAATCAACGTTGGCGACAAATCCATGCTTTGTGTTTCAGTGGAGCAGACCGTCAGTGGCGGGACCGTAACGATTACGCCGATTCTCTTCGACGATGAGTCGACACCCAATGTCGTGGGAATCCTTCCCGCCAGGATTTTCGTCCAGCAATACGCCTTTCGGCGAGGCTCGAGCTCCGGCAACTATGTATTGCCCACGTTAACCTGGGATGTGTGTGGCGCCCATAAAATCGGGCTGCATCTCAGCGCCATTACTGGAACGAGTAACGGCGTC
>CAYOVG010000189.1:0-1719 GCA_964407285.1 uncultured Syntrophobacteraceae bacterium | reverse complement strand
AATGGGTTGAAATAGAACCATGCCGATTCTGAAATATTCCGTGTCTGAACCCGGGCAGGAAGTAATCGCCTTTGAGGACGCATCCCTTGACCTGAACCTGGTGGGGATGTCCGTGGACGACATCCTGGCGGCCCTCGAAATCACGGACGGGACCGCATTCCGCGATGCCGTGATGTCACTTCTGGCAGCGACACAGGACAGGCAGGATGTGGCGCTTTTGCTCGGTGCGTCAAACCAGGGGCGCAACGATGCGGCGCTGTCCATGCTGCTGGCCGCCATGGGGCTCAGAGATGCCCGGGTGGAGTTTTCAGTATGGGGAGCATCGCGGGAAGCCCTCGCACTGCTGTTCACCCTGGCAAAGCTGGCGCGGAGCTCAGCGCACCTCTCTCTGGTGGTGGATCGGGGTTTGAAGTTCGCCGACGCCGGCCTGGAACTCTGGCTGGGCGATGGTCGCGGGTCGAATGATGCAGCCATGGCCCTCATGGCCATCAAGCCTGTTCCCGCATTCAAATCAGTCGTGGCACAGCGTGTGTCGTCCGTCGCCATGGAGGTGTGAGCGTGCTTGAAATCAACTCATGGAACGTCAACCCAAACAGGGAGTGGTTCGTTCGCCTCTCGGATGCCGGGTCGGCCATCGCTGCCGGGCTCTATCTCACCCAGGCCGATGCGCTGGCCCAGACGAAACGCCAGGCACATGGAGTCACCGCGGGATTCGGAACGGCCCTCCCGGTTACCCTCGCAAACGAACCTGCGGCTGAGGCGCCCGTGAGCTTTTTCCAGCCCACGTACAATTGGCACCTTCTGGTCTCTGGGCAGGACGGGAACACGGTGAGGATTCTCCGTGTCCGGGAATTTGTGGACCTGGACGAGATCGAGCACCCCATCTACCGGAACGAAGCACTCATCACCTCCCGGGCCTCCGCGGAGATCGACGCGCACACCCACGCGAAGATCTCAAAAGACATCTCCTTGGGGGCCCATCTCCCGACGATGGAACCCGGGGACACGGTGAGGATCGACAGTTCCAGGCGGGGCAAGGACGAAGTGCTCCAGGTGATTGAACACCGAATCCTGGCAGAAAGCCTTGACAGCGGAGAGACGAGGCTCACCAGCTCCCTCACTGCCGCCAGCTATCTGCCTCTCAGGAGATAACGCGCCATGCTGGAGCGGCTGATCCGCCGGGAGAAGCCAGAAAATCTCACGTACTGCGCTGTGCTTCAGGTGGATCCCGGAAACAGGCGGGTGATGGTGAGAGGCCGCAATGGGCTTGAATTCTGGGCCGAGTATCTTCCGGATGATTTCCCGGGACTCGGGCCGGATCATATTGTTTCCGTCGGCACCACGGGGCGCAGCGCCTTTCTGATCTCCAGGGTTTCTTCGGTGATACCGTCTGAGACAGTGATCTTGGAAGTTTGAGTGGCTAGGAGTGGATAACATCCTGGATAACATTTTCTTCCAAAAAGCACCCGTAAATTGTTATCCAGGCACCAGTTATTCCTTTCTAAATAGAGCCTTTATGGATGTGCCCACTGCCTTGGGAGCAGGGGGTCGGAGGTTCAAATCCTCTCGCCCCGACCAGTATTTCTCCAGGGGAATTGGATAATTAAGATCCTTTCGCCAGAATAGGATTTTTCCTTGGATAACATTTTGGATAACATTTCAGTCCTTCACCCGAAACTGGATAACCTTCTGCTCTCAAGAACGTGCGCGAAGGTGCGC
>CAYOVG010000188.1:0-13191 GCA_964407285.1 uncultured Syntrophobacteraceae bacterium | reverse complement strand
GTTCGATCAGGCCCCGCTCGGCGATAACGAAGGCGTACTCGAGCGCGCTTCTCAGCTCCCGCACGTTTCCGGGCCAGCAGTAGTCCATGAACAGCCTCATGGCTTCCGCGTCGAGTCCCGTGATATCCTTGCCGGTTCTGATCCGAAGCTGCCGGATGAAATGGTCCACGAGCAGCGGAATGTCTTCCATGCGCTCCCGCAGGGGCGGCAGGTAGATGGGGATGACGTTGATCCGGAAGAAAAGGTCCTCCCTGAACTCTTTCCGGGCCACCAGTTCCGAAAGGTCCTTGTTGGTCGCCGCGATGATGCGCACGTCGGCGAAAATGGGCCGATGGTCCCCTACCCTCTCGAAATGCCTGGTCTCCAGGACCCGCAGCAGCTTGACCTGGATGGACATGGGCACGTCGCCGATCTCGTCCAGAAAGATATCGCCTCCGTGCGCCGCCTCGAACCGCCCCTGACGGTGCCGGAACGCCCCGGTGAAGGCCCCTCTCACATGACCGAAGAGCTCGCTTTCGAGGAGGGCTTCATTGAGCGCCGCGCAGTTGAGCTGAATATAGGGACCCTCGCGCCTCCTCCCCAGTTCGTGAATGGCGTGCGCCGCCAGTTCCTTTCCCGTCCCGCTGGCGCCGTATACGATCACGGGCGCGTCGCTCTGGGCGGCCTTTTCGATAATCTGGAAGGACTTTCGCATCACGGCGGACTTGCCTACGATGCCGTGAAAACCCGTTTCCACATCGACGAGGCGGGAAAGCTCCTCGATGATCCGGTCGCGCCTGTCCAGTTCGGAAAGGTCCGTAATCGTTTCCACGGCGCCGAGGACCTTGCCGCGGCCGTCCTCGAGGAGCGACGCCTTCTTGAAGACCGAAGCGTAAGACCCGTCTTTCCTTCTGATGATGCAGCGCTTCATGTTGGTCTTCCCGACATCGAAGAGGAGGCACCATTTGCCCCTGCCTTCGGTCCGGGCTATTTCGCACACGTCGCAATTGAAGACGGAGCAGGACTTGCCGATGATCTCGTCCTTATCGTAGCCGGTGATTCTCTCCAATGCCCGGTTCACCATGCGAATGGCGCCGTCGGAATCGATAATGACCAGGCCGTCGTTCATGGAATTTATAATTTCTTTCCAGTAGCGCTCGATTTCCTGTTCCGTCATGGCGCGCTCCTTCCCCGGTGCTGCCTGTTAAGTGTTTAATCACCTGTTAAGATAACGCAAAACAACTTTACACTCAAGAGAATATCGGAACTCGCGAAATCCTGCGCGTAAACCCGCACCGGGAAAGGATCCGCAAGCACCGCGCGGTCCGTGGCGCAAATATTGCTCCAATTGGAAATGGACTCGGCTCCTTTGCGGCGACGTTCCGGGAATGCACGGATAAATAAGAGAAAAATATATTCAGGGGGGATTATGAAAACATTTCGATTCACCATCTTCCTGCCGGCGGTGGCGGTGCTCGTAATGCTGGCCGCTGCGCCGGATGGAAAGGCCGGGATGGACAAAAGGAACGGAAAGCCTCCGGCGCGGGGTGAGGAATACGGACCGTCCCGTTCGCTGAACGTCACTGCCGATCACTCCAGGTTCGAGGAGCTTCAGAAGGAATTCAAATCCGGTCCCGAAGTGACTCAGGCGTGTCTCAAGTGCCACACGGAAGCCGCCGGGCAGGTGCAAAAAACCATCCACTGGACCTGGCTCTCCAACGCCGCGCCCGAAATACGACTGGGAAAGGCGGGACACGCCATCAATAATTTCTGCATCAATCTCCTGTCCAACGAACCCCGTTGCACGTCCTGCCACGCGGGTTACGGCTGGAAAGACAAGTCGTTCGACTTTACGGCGGAAACCGCCGTCGACTGCCTGGTATGCCACGAACAGACCGGGACCTATGAGAAATTTCCGGCCGGCGCGGGCAATCCGGCAAAAGAACCCACGAAGATGGGAGCAAAGACCTTCAATCCCCCGGAATGGAACAAAGTGGCCCAGTCCGTCGGTCTCCCCACGAGAAGGAACTGCGGAACCTGCCATTTCCACGGGGGCGGCGGGGAAGGGGTCAAGCACGGGGACCTCGACGCGAGCATGCTGCGGCCCGACAGAGCGCTCGACGTCCACATGGACGCCGAGAACCATAACTTCACCTGCACGCGCTGCCACACGACCGAGCAGCACGTCATCTCGGGCCGATCCTACAAGCTGACCGAAGAGACCGACCGGAGAAGCCTCCTGGACGACGACCAGATCAAGCGCATCACCTGCTACTCCTGCCATTCCGAAAAGCCGCACAAGGACGGAAAACTCAACGACCACACCGACAAGGTCGCTTGCCAGACCTGCCACATCCCGGCTTTCGCCCGCAAGAACTCGACGAAGATGCGTTGGGACTGGTCCACGGCCGGCAAACGGGACGAGAACGGCAAACCCGTCGTGGTGATGGCGGACGGCCGGTCGGTTTACGACGGCATGAAGGGCGATTTCCGGTGGGAGAAGAATGTGAAGCCCGAATACTTCTGGTATAACGGAAAGATGAATTACCTCACCCTCACCGATAAGGTCGATCCGGGAAGCCTGCCCGTCAGGCTCAACTACCCCACGGGTTCCTACGACGATGCGAATTCGCGCATCTATCCGTTCAAGCTGCACGAAGGCAAACAACCTTTCGATACCGGGAACGGCACATTCGTGGTCCCTCACCTCTTCGGCAAGGACGACACATCCTACTGGAACAACTTCGATTGGCTCAAGGCGATCAAGAGCGGCATGGACTATGCCGGTCTGCCTTTCAGCGGCCGATTCGATTTCGTTGAAACCGGTTACTACTTCCAGACCACCCACATGGTGGCCCCCAAGGAGCAGGCGCTCTCCTGCGCCGAGTGCCACAAAAGAAAAGACGGCAGGCTGGAAAAGCTCACCGGATTCTATATGCCGGGTCGCGACAGCAGCCGAGCCCTCGACCTGGCCGGCTGGGGGGCGGTATTCGCCGCCATGCTGGGAGTTGCCGGGCACGGAACGCTACGTTTCATTCATCGCGGGAAGCGGGAAGGAGGCCGTAAGTCATGATGAACGACATCACATTCAAGCTAAACGGCAACACGTGCAAGGTCGAGCGCATCTATCTCTATACCGTCTTCGAAAGGTTCTGGCATTGGGCGCAGGCCGTCCTCATCGGACTGCTGGCGTTCACCGGCTTCGAAGCGCACGGCGTCTTCACGTGCTTCGGATACCGGCGAGCGGTCGAACTGCACAACACCCTGGGGATCGCATGGTTCGTGCTCTACGTGTTCATCATCTTCTGGCAGCTCACCACCGGGCAGTGGAAGCACTATATCCCCACGACCAGGAAGCTCCTGGCAGTGATTCTGTACTACATGTACGGCATCTTTCGCGGCGACCCGCACCCGGTGCCCAAGAGCGAGCGCAACAAGCACAATCCTCTCCAGCGGTTGACGTACCTGGGGATCGCCGTGGTCCTGATTCCCGTACAGGTAGCCACCGGCCTGCTCTACTACTTCTACAATTCGTGGCCCCAGTGGGGGATTTCCATGAACCTGGACGCGCTCGCCCTGCTCCACACGGCGGGGGCTTTCGGGTTCCTGGCTTTCCTTACCGTGCATGTATACATGACCACCACCGGCCACACGCCCATGGTCTATCTCAAGGCCATGTGCACCGGCTGGGAGGAAGTGCCCGCCAACGGGAACGGACACGTGGATGTGAAGGAGGCCGAACCGGCCGTGTAACAGTTTGCGAACGCGGGCAGGGGATATGGAATGGCGGGGTTTCGTCCCCGCCATCCCCGACCGGCGAAAACTCTTCAGTACATTCTTTAACAATCCTGGAATCTTGCCGTAACGCAAATTTCATGCGCACGAACTCCCCCATGTTTACCTTAGCCGAAGCGATTGTCCTGATCTCCGCCTTCTGCAACCACATCACACCACACTGTTACCGGGGAGAAAAAATCTATGAAACGCTCGAGAAATCATGGGAGGAATTCAGCGAGACTTGCGCACGTTTCGGGGCAAGGGAACCCGTATCGGTCCGATGCCGGATCGAGGAAACCGCTGTGGGCCCGCGCGGCCGTGGCGGTGATCGCGGGTCTTCTCGTACTGCTCGGGGGAGGGGCCGCTTCGGCTGAAGAAAAGAGCGTAGCCGAGCAGATCCTGGACATTTTGCGGGCGAACGGGCAGATCACCGAGACGCAATACAAGGACCTCATGGTGAAGGCCGGGGCGGAAAAGGAAAACGGAACGGATAAGGGTGGCGACGCGTTCGATGTTTCCTGGAAAAACGGGCTCCAGGTCGAAAGCAAAGACAAGGAATTCAAACTGCATCTCGGCGGAAGGGTCTACGTCGATTATGGCGTCATCGGGACCGACGACGATGTGAAAAGGGCGTACAGCGGGGACATAGCGGGCCACGGGGCCGAACTCAGGACGGCGCGGTTCCTGGCGGAGGGAACGATTTACGACGCCGTGGGCTTCAAGACCGAATTCAACCTGGCGGAAGGCGACCCCAGCCCTACCGACGTGTACATAGCTTTCAGGGAAATACCCTACGTGGGGAATATACTGGCGGGCCATATGAAGGAGCCGTTTTCCCTCGAGGAGCTTACCAGCAGCAGGTTCATTACGTTTATGGAGAGGGCCCTCCCCAACGCGTTCGCACCGGCGCGAAATGTGGGCTTCCTGCTGCAGGACGCGGAACTGGACAGCCGCATGACCTGGGCGGTCGGAGCCTTTCAGGAAACGGACGAATTCGCGGAGGCCTTCGCCGACTACTCCGATTACAGCGTAACGGCAAGGATAACGGGGCTCCCCTGGTATGTGGGGAACGCCGGGATCACCGGGGAGGGCGAAAACCTGGTGCACCTGGGTCTGTCGTACAGCCACAGGTTCCGCAGCGGCGAAGACAATCCGGTACGGTACCGGACGCGTCCCGAATCGCACCTGACCGATGTCCGGCTGGTCGATACCGGGGGCATTCCCGCGGATTCGGCGGACCTGGTGAACTCGGAAATCGCCCTGGTGTATGGTCCGTTCTCGGTGCAGGGAGAGTACTTTCACAGCTTCGTGGATGCGCGGAGGGGAGGCGACGCCGATTTCAGCGGATACTATGTGTTCGCGAGCTGCTTTCTGACCGGAGAGCAGCGCAATTACAAGAGGTCCACCGGGGTCTTCGACAGGATAACGCCCTTGCGGAACTTCCATCCCAAGGAGTGGGGGTGGGGCGCCTGGGAAGTGGCCGCAAGGTATTCCCACATCGATCTGAACGATTCAGGGATCACCGGAGGGGATGAGGACAATTTCACTTTTGGCCTGAACTGGTATCTCAATCCCAATACGCGGATTATGCTGAATTACATCTATGCTCAGCTTGATGACGGACCCGACCTCGACGACGAGGACGTGAACATCCTTCAATCCCGCGTGCAGGTCGATTTCTGAAGGACCGGCGGAAAAGAAAAGAATGGAAATGATCGGGTATCGGGAATGCCGGCGGGAGTGGAGTTGGTGGACCTAGTTTTCACCTTGACACTTCCGCCGGAGAAGGTAAAGCTTCTTTTCCTGCATTTTCGTGTTTTTCGTGGTCGATAACGATTGATGAAGGAAGATGAATGAACCCGAGGAAAATGGATGAGTAGACCTATGGATATCGAAGATCTCTATGCGCTTATCCCCAGCGTTCCGTGTCCTCCGGGATGCGTCGAGTGTTGCCGCAACTTCGGCGTGCCGTCCAGGACGAACGTGGAAGACTTGCGGCTCAAGGAATACCTGCGCGCGCGCGGCAGAGAAATCGGCCGCGCCGAAGGGAACACCTGTCCTTACGTATGCGACGAGGGCTGCACGGTCTATCCGGCGCGTCCCCTCACCTGCCGTCTCTACGGCGCTTCCATCAACTACAAGTGCAAGCTGGGAGTGCAACCGGTGCAACTCCTCTCCGAGGATGAAGAGATCGACCTGTTCCACCTCTACCGGATGTACTTTTTCTGAGAGACCGGCCGCCCCCCGCTTTCGCGGGGGAGCCTTTGATCTTTGATTCGACGACTTCTGGGGGATGGGGATGGGCGGCTCAAGGGGTTGTTCAGAAGAAGAACTTTCAACACTCCAGTATTTCCGGGCAAGGTCCCTTACGGCGATTCGCTTTCAGCAGCAAATGCCGGTCTACCCGTCTTAATCGTCGTCATGCTTCCCGTCTTTGCCCTTCCTGTCCTTGCCGTCCTTGTAAACGGTCATTTCCGACTTCAGAACGCGATGCGCGTCAACCAGCTTTCCGTGGCAGTCCTTCCCGAAGACGGAAACCACGGTGTTGTCGACGACTTTGTCAGTCCCACAGACCTCGATCTCGACGTCGTACTCATACTCGCCCGAAACGTCGCTGACGTGATACTGGGAGCTTTGGGGAAGGATGGTCAAGGTGGCGCAATCGATGAGGTCCTTCGAACCGTTCAGATGGTATACCTTGACCAGTGCGGTTACTGTGTAGTCACAGTTGTTGTTCAGGACCTTGCTGATGACCGTTTTGCTGATGGTGCCGTCACTTAAGGATATTGCATTTTCCAGGGGGCCCGTGACAAAAGTTTGATTTGCTTGAGCCTGAGCCGGCAAAAGTAGCCATACAAAGCACACACCAATTGCAAACATACTGAATCGCTTCATAGATTCTATCCTTCTTATTGATGAGGTAAGAAAACCCCTTGAGCCCGGAAGGATGCTCGATACTTTAAACCATCTTGGAGCACATTATAGTATCGAGCATAACGCCATTCAGCATAGGCCTATACACTGCTACCCGCACCACAGTCTATAAAATACAGGCGCATGTATATAAATTGTCAGGTATATCACTATACCTGAATATGGCTACTTCATAGCACTAACTAATAATGATATGGAAATACATTGTCAAGCATATTATGGTGAAAACATGTGGAAAATATGAATCTATGACTATTGGTATATTTACTATCCCTATGGATATGTCTAATGTAATAGGATGCAATACATTGTATATAAAAAATGAAGTACACTTGAAGCTGTCACTTCAATAATTGATTGCCGACGCACTTTTCTAAGGGCTGTAGTAGTTCCAGGTCATCTTGCCGCGACTGTAGTAGTTCCGAGTCCAGAGTCTCGGTTCGTCGGGGTTTGGGTTCTCTTCGCCATTTTCGTATATGTGAAGCTCACTTCCGTTCAAAACGATCAGTTCCTCCCGCCAATCTCCGGATACGTCGGCTACATAGAGCCTGTCGGCCTTCTCTTTGAACCGGTGAAGAAACCGGCCGGTGATAGGATCGAAGATGCCCACGTCTCCCGACTTGTGGCGCTCCTTGGCGGCAGCCAACTGACCGGGGCCGCCGGTCCAGTCGATAGTATGGATCAGTTCGACGCCCTCGTCCGTCCAGTCCTTTGGAGCGACATCGTCCATCTGGTATCGCGCGATTCTCTCGCCGCGGGCGCCGAAGACGAATGGCTTCTGATGGGTATCGAACCGGCTTCGGCACCATACTTCCAGGCCCGGCCGGCCGGGATCGAATTCCCCGAGGGCGGCATTTTGAGGTTCCCAACGCCTGTAGTGAGTCTCCCAGATGAGTCCCCCGGCATTGTAAAGGAACACACGATTTCTCGGACTAACGCGCCTCATATATACGTCGTTGATGTACATGAAAATCCGATTGTGGTCGCTGATGATGCGATTGAAAGGACCTTCCTCGAGCGCAATCACCTCCAAACCCGGAATGTCCGGGCGCACGTCGGCTACGAAGAGTGAATCGATGTGCCCTTCCAGGGGAATGCGGGCAAGGATTTTGCCGTCAGGTCCGACAATTGTTCCGCCCAATACCTCATCCTTGCCGTCTCCGTCCAGGTCCGCCACGCGCGCGCCGTTATGAGCGTTTGCAAGAAAATCGCTTCGAGTCCACAAAAGCTTCGGTTCCCCGCCTCCGCCGACCCCGTCCAACGAGTACGCGGCTATATGGCTCCCCATTCGATAGCCCTTTGCATTCGTCGTCTGAAGCAGTATGTCCCGGTCCCCTTCGCCGCGGAAATCCGCAACCACCAGGTGCTCCCAGCGCTCCGCGTCCCTTGGATGCTCCAGTTCAATGCTTCGCACGCTCTTTCCCGTGTCGCCCCGGAGAATGTGCAAGCTGCCGTCCTCGGTCAAAAGGAGCGCTTCCACTCCACCATTCCCATCGATATCCGCTACCTGCACGCCCGGAGCGTGCAGGCCCGGCAATCCGAAGTCTTCGGCCTTCGAACTCAGCCGGATGTCCAAGTCCCTCTTCCAGAGCGGATTTCCGCTCTGCTCCCATGCCACGACGCGGCCCGGCCCGGTGACGATGAAGTCTCTCCTGCCGTCACCGTTCAAGTCCGCGGCGATGAGCCCCCCGGACCCGTCATCCTCCACGGACAGATCGAGCGTTATGATTTGCGGCCGCATCGGGGAGTAAGACAGGTCCCGGGACGTCGCGTTATGATCGATCGAATTTCCGCAACTCGAATTCATCAGAACGAAAAAAAGCAATAATATATTAAACTTGTGCGTATTCAGCATGCGCATGCGGTTCCTCCCTCGCAATCGGAAAATGGTGGGACCGGCGGGACTTCTCCGCCATGAAAAGCTTTCGTATTACTTATGATGTGTTCTTGTCGGCGGGTGGAATATAAGGGAAAATATGTATTTGCACGCGGAAGGGACCATATTCCGATGGAACTGGTGAAGCTGAAAACCGGCCCGCGCCGAACAGAAGGACGCCCGAACGGGTTGCGGCCGGTTCAGCCTGGATTACTTACGCTCGTCGCACTCTTTCAAACTCCTGGCGAGGACAGCGCTCGTCATGGCCAGTGATTCGGGATCGAGGTAGTATTCCGCATGTTTCTGGAAGAGGACCCGAACACATGGCGGGGAATAATGCGGGAAAGCGCCATCCATTGCTCCTTGCACCCAATATCAAATGCGGCGCCCGGTATCCGGCATTCGCCGTCCGGAGCCTGTTCGAAGCCCCGGGACCGACTGGACGAAGACATGCCTGCCCTCGCGGAGCCTCAACACAATACCAGTATAGATGAATTCAGGCAAACTCACAGCCATTTTGTCGTCCGGAAGTTCTTTTGAATATCGTTGCCGGAGTGAATTGCAGACGATTTCAGAATTGTGACGCTGTTGACAAAGTGGTTTGGCCTCTCGTACGTTTTTGTCTGATGCCCCCCATGCCGCATTGATCGTGGTGAATAGAGCGCCGGGACGATGTGGATTCGCTGCTTCATACATGCTTTGGGCGCCGCCCGGCAGAACGGCCGAAAATTAATATTTGAGCCACGCCAAAATTGTCTTGAATTCGCATTCGAAATGGGCAAATTGTAGGAGACGGGTTTTGTCCGTGTTTTCAGGGTCGATGTGGAACCGAACTTGGCGGGTAACGCGTCAGCTTCCATGGAGTATACCAAATATGCCGTCCTTTTATGAATTCTTTGCTGGTGGCGGTATGGCGCGTGCCGGCCTGGGCCCCTCATGGCGGTGCCTTTTTGCCAATGATTTCGACCACAAAAAAGGCTCTACTTACATTAGAAACTGGGGGGCGGGCGCGCTCAAAATATGCGATGTCAGGACGATTGGTCTTTCCGATCTTCCGGGCCGGGCTGATTTAGCGTGGGCTTCATTTCCTTGCCAGGATCTGTCACTGGCCGGTGGCGGAGCCGGCCTCAAAGGAGAGCGGTCAGGAACTTTCTGGCCTTTTTGGCAACTGATGCTGAGGCTCGTACAAGACGATAGATCACCGACCATGATCGTCCTCGAGAATGTCTGCGGCGCGCTTACATCTCATGACGGCAAGGACTTTGCCGCGATTTGTTCAAGTTACCGGAAAGCGGGATACCGGATTGGAGCCGTGGTCATTGACGCAGCATTGTTTGTTCCGCAATCGAGACCACGATTGTTTGTCATCGGCGTGCGGAATGGGTCGATTGTGCCGGCAAATCTCACGGCGGTGGGCCCTTGCGCTCAATGGCATCCGGGTTCATTGCGCTCGGCGTTCGATAAATTGCCCGCGGATGCGAAGGATTGTTGGATCTGGTGGAGGTTTCCCAACCCACCAATGATAAAATTCCGCTTTTCCGATCTAATCGAAGACACTCCGACCGGAGTCCCCTGGCACAGCCAGGCCGAAACATCGCGACTGCTTGATATGATGAGCGCTGTAAATGGGAAAAAAGTGGAAAAGGCGAAACGCTTCGGCCGTCGTATGGTTGGCGCGGTTTATAAACGAACTCGTCGAGACGAGAATGGTCTCAAGGTGCAACGCGCTGAAATACGTTTTGATGATGTTGCCGGTTGTTTGCGTACTCCCGCAGGTGGATCGAGTCGCCAATTAATTCTGGTGGTTGATGGGAATTGCGTTAAATCGAGGCTCATTTCAAGTCGAGAGACGGCGCGCCTCATGGGCCTTCCGGAAAATTATATTTTGCCCGAAAAATACAATGAAGCCTATCACTTGACCGGAGACGGCGTCGTCGTGCCGGTGGTGCGGCACATGGCGGAAAACCTCTTTGAGCCCCTTATCGCGGCAAATAGAGAGATACAAGTGGGAGTAGCATGAGTAGTGTTATTCCGTGTAAACAAAATACTGAGATCAACTATGTTGATTTCGAAGTGGTATATCGTGGCTCCGACATGCTACGGAAAACCCGCGTTACTCGAGGCGGCTCCATCCGGCAAGAGTCTTCTCCTACAGCTATTCGCCGGGCATGATGAAGGAATCCGCTGAAATTCGCCGGCGAACGATGCAGGCGGTCAAGAGCCGCGATACCAAACCGGAAATGGTAGTTCGCCGACTCATTCACCGTGCGGGCTACAGGTATCGTCTTCATGGCTCGGATTTGCCGGGTAATCCGGATTTGGTTTTCAGGTCGCGGCGCAAGGCCATATTTGTCCACGGTTGTTTCTGGCATGGGCATGACTGCAAGCGAGGATCGAGAATGCCCAAAACCAATCAAGCGTATTGGACACGGAAAATCAAGAGCAACATGGAGCGTGACGCCAAAGTGCAAGAGAAATTGAAGGAAATGGACTGGAACGTCCTGGTGATTTGGGAGTGCCGGCTCAAAGATCTTGATGCGTTGACCAATGTTATTACAGAATTCCTGGAAGGGTAGACGTGTCACGTTCACGGACGTGCTTTGTCGTTTCTATCTACAGTGAGCTTCTCAGGTTCTGTTTCACGCTGTCTTAATGATCTCACCCCCTCGCCCGCGTTCCCCGCGCCTTCCGCGCCCCGCCGTAGACGTACTCGTCCTCGAGCATGCCCGTTACATGGGGAAGGGAAGCCGGGTCGGGAGGCGTGAAGTCGAAGACCATCCGCAAGAAAAGGCTCACGATCCGGTAGGTCACCCCCCAGAGGATCTCCGCACGCCCCTCGTGGCTCCACCTGAAGCACGGGAAGTCCTCCGTTTTCCTCTTGATCTTCTTCTCCAGGTGCGGGAGGATGACCAGCCGGTACACCGCGTAATTGGCGGGGTCGAGCAGGGCGCTCAGGGGGATGGGAACGATGCGCTCCACCTCCCAGCCGGGGACGAAGCGGTCCTGCCGCGCGACCCATCCCGCCATCGGGTAGATCACCCGGCGAAACATCGCCAGCCGCTGAGGCGGGAGCGGCCCCAGGTAGCGGATTCCGAACGGATTGAGGCGCATCTCCTCCCAGCCCTCCCGCAACCCCGTCGCCAGCAGCAGCCCCATCTCGCGGGATTGCTCCGGATAGGCGCGGCGCACGGCGTCCCAGTAGGGCCATCGGGCGAGCGGAAGCCCCGGAACAGCCACGATGCGCCCCAGGTACCGGTCCAGGTTGGATTCCACCGATCCCCCCGGACAGCAAAGGTCGCCCGGCTGCTTCACCTTCTTCGACCGTTTGTTCAGGATGACGCACACTTCCGGCGGACCGTCGTCCCCCCGGACCCGCGCCATCCCGAGCAGAAGCAGCACGCTGGAAAGGGGCGGTCCGCCGTTTTGCTTCGGGAGCCGGGCCGGGTCGCGCCGCCACGCATCGAAGAGCACCCGCAGGACGCGTTCCCGAAGGGCGGAAGAATCTTCCAACAAAACCTCCAAAGCCTCGGCTTCTAACAAACGCTTCGAACCTCCTCTTTCCCTTTCCACACCAGCCATTCCCGCCACTTCTCCTCCAATCGCTTCGCGGATACCCGAAACTTCGTCTTCACCTCCGGAGCGAAGACGTTGACCTTGAACTCCTCCACCATCCAGCGGAATTCGTCAAGAAATTTCGTGCGCGGCGGAGCGGGGTCGTCGAGCACTTCCGCCTCCATCTCCTCGTAGCGCTTGAGGTGGGCGGAAAGCTGCTCCGCCTTCCGCCGGTCCTTCTCCGGGGAGCTGTACGCGCGCTCCGCACGCACCTGCAGGGCCTTGAGGTAGCGCGGCAGTTGCTCCATGCGATCCGGCCGGTAACGGTCCAGAAAGTCGGCCGGGACGAGCCCGTCCAGTTCCCGGTCGAGCACCGCGAGCCGCTGCAGCGCTTCCGGGTTTCGGCCCGCCGAATCCTTGAAGCGCCGAAGCGTGAGCCTCGTCTGCTCGCGCTCCTCCACGACCCGGAAGACCTCCCGGAGGCGTTCCTGCCCGAGCACCCCGGCCCGGCCCCGGAGCCCCGCCACGATTTGCTCGAACCGGGACCGGTCCGGCGCCGCGGGTTCGTGCAGATCGAAGAGGTCGCGCATCACGTACTCCTGGAGGCGCAGGTCGGCCTCCCGCCGGTTGCCCATGAAGAAGAGCGCCGACGACAGGGAAGCCGGAAACGCCCAGTCCTTCGTGAACTTCTTGAGTTCCGCCGAAAACGCGTTGCGGTAGAGGACCATGAGGCCGTCGCGGCTCACCTCCATGGCCCTGTAGGGGTCGGCGAAGAGGCGCACGGCGATCGTCTCCCCTCCGGGTTCCGCCTCTATCCCGGGGAAGGCGTGGCGCTTCACCCCGAACGCGTCGTCCTCGAGTTCGATCCTGCGGGGCAGGTCCCCGAAGCTCCACGAGGCGAGTCCTTGCCGCTCCCACGCCTTGCGCGCCCTCTCCCACGCGCGGTCTTCCTTCGGACCCGAGGTCGCAAGGGCTTTCAGTTCGTCGAGGTTTCTCCCTTCGCCCACGACCGCCCCGTCCGGCCCCACCACCTCGAAGCGCATCCGCAGGTAATCGGGCACGGCCTCCCGGTC
>CAYOVG010000187.1:0-13337 GCA_964407285.1 uncultured Syntrophobacteraceae bacterium | reverse complement strand
TCGCCGAGGGCTTCCTTGATTTCCAGCGACTTTTTGTACCAGCTCTCCGCGCCGGTAAGGTCTCCGCGATGCTGCGCGACTGCTCCGAGTTGGTGGTAGGCGACGGCAAGTCGCCCGCGCGCCGATTCCGAGCCGCTTTGCTCCAGGACTTGCCGAATCCTCTCGTACACCGCCTCCGAGGCATCGAGCCTGCCCATCCCGTGTAACCGGAGGGCCTCGCTGCCGGCAACGAAGAGCCATAGAGCGCCCTTCTCCGTATCGAAATCGGGCGGATTCCCCGCGTCGTCCTCCAGCGCCGCCCGGAAGCGGTCGGTCCACCCCCGCGCTTCCTCGACGAGCCCTCGCGCCTTCCAGAATTCATTGAGCGCCTGGAGAACATCCTGCGCTTCCGGGTACAGCTCCAGTTCCAGGGCTTCGCCCAGGACCCTTCCGAACGTTGCGCGCTCCAGGGCCAGCACGGCCATGGCGGTTTCCGCGCTGCCTCTTCTCATCTGCTGAAGCAGCCAACTCCCCAGCGCGGCATGGGCGCGGATGTTTTCCCTGCGCGCCGCCCGATGCTCCTCGTC
This sequence comes from uncultured Syntrophobacteraceae bacterium, assembly GCA_964407285.1. GTDB lineage: Bacteria > Desulfobacterota > Syntrophobacteria > Syntrophobacterales > Syntrophobacteraceae > CAYOVG01. The sequence continues at coordinate 12,771 of CAYOVG010000187.1, read as the reverse complement.
GAACGCCGCTCCCGCCTGCTCCCTCCAGAGCGCCGTGAGGTAAGCCGGGAGCGCCGGGTGAAGCCGGTACATGCCCGCTCCCAATGCTGTGACGAGGCCCGCTCCGGCGCAGGTTTCCAGGGTTTCGCTCCACGCATTCGTGTCGATGCCGCGAAAGCGGGCGGGACTGCTTTCAAATTGCGATAGAACGGCCAGAACGTCCACGTCGGCCACACCCTCGAAGAGGGCGAGAGCCGGGAGGCGGTTGCGCCGGCTTTCATCGAGGCAGCGGAAGGAATAGCGGATGCAGGCCCCGAGGGATTCGAGCCTTCCTTCCGCGCCTTCGAAGCCGGGAGGAAGCGCCCCCGTCCCCTTGAGCCCTTCCAGGAGGCCGGCCGGACCGGTTTCCTCCAGGCAGGGGAGAATGAGGCGAAGGCTCAAGGGGTGGCCCCCGAGGTGGTCCAGCAGTTCCCCGTAGGCCCTCTCGCTCCGGCGCTTCCGAGCTTTCGGGCGGGCGGCGAGGAGCCAGTCCGCGTAGCGGGATGCGTCCTGCCGCCTCAAGCCTTCGAGCTTCAACCGGCAGGCTTCGCTTCCGAGCCATGTTTCGGGAGAACGGCTCGTCACCAACACGCCGCTCCGGGACCCCTTCACGACTTCGCCGAGAAAGGAGCGGAAGGCGGCGAGTTCTTCCTCCTTCAGTGGCGGCGTGGCTCCGTTGGGATCGGGCATGGCGCGCACGGTTTCGAAGTTGTCCCAGATGAGCAGCATGCGGTGGCGGCCCATGAGATCGAGAACCACCCGGCGGCGGTCTTCGGGGTCGGGACATCGCAACACGAACTCCGGCCCGAAGAGAGCGAGCCCCAGGGAAGTGAGCGCTCCGTTCAACGAGAAGGAGGCGATTCCCGGCTCGAAGGCATGGAAGAAGACCAGGCTTTCGTGGTCCAGCCCGCCCGACCGTTTGAGCCAGCGGGCGTAGGCCTTGGCGAGTTCCGTTTTGCCGCACCCGCCCACTCCGTGCACGATCGCCACTCGATTTCGGTGCAGCGCCCGCTCGAGTTCGTAGAACTCCACGTCCCTGCCGAAGAATTTCCCTTCCGCCGCCAGGGGATCGCACGGGTCGGCGGGCGCGACGGGCCCGGCCCCACCCGGGGGGCGGCCGGCTTCCCCCTCCCGCATCCGGGCCAGGGTATCCTCCAGGGAGACGGTTCGACGGACGGGCTCCCGCCGCAGGCGGGGAAAGGAGATCTCCCGGCGGCCGTAGAGCACGGGCACGATCCAGTCCGCGAGCGGCAGTCTCCCCTTGGGGCTGGGACGGAGATTGTTTCGATGCATGGCCCTTCGCCCCTCGACCATCGCCCGCGAAACCGTGCTTCCCGAAAAGAGGGCGTCGTAGAAGAGGGCCATGAATTGCGCCGCCGCTTCGGCGTAAACGCTGTAGCTCATGGCCACTACCGAGGCGGCCCCCTCCTCGAGCAGCCGGGACGCCACCGTGGCCTCCGGTCCGAAATCGGCATGCAGCGACGCGGAACGGCATGCGTTGAGCGCCAGGAGCGGGATATCCGATTCCTTGAGGATGAGAGCGAAGTCCCGGGCCGAAAGAGGGGCCCCCCGGCCGTATTCGTCCTCGAAGAGAAGATAACCCTGGGCGGAGGCGTACCAGTGGGAAACGTGACCGTGAGGGGGCGCGGCGCCCCCACCCCCGACCGCGCCCGCGGCCGCCCCGGCTTCCCGGTCGCCGATCACGCCGAAGCCGCCGTGCCCGTCGAAATGGAGCACCTGGTAGGGCTCGCCCGCCTCCCGCGCCCGGCGAAGCTCCTCGCGAAGCGCCTCCACCGTGGGGGGCCGCAGCACCTTCAGCTCCACCCGGTCCGACACGAGATCGAGACACTCCATCAACGGCCGGGCGATCATCTGGTAGGAGACGTCCTGTTCCCCGTAAGGGCGGGCGATCACCATGAGAATGCGCAGCCGCTCGTCGGGACGCTGGATGGCGGCGTCCCTGGAGACGGGAATCGTGCGGCCGATCCTGGCCGTGCCCAGGGCCAGGGGCGAGTCGTGTTTGGGGTCCTTCATGAGTTCCCAGGGGAGGCCGAGGAAGGCGGGGGATTCGGAGCTGATCCAGATTTCGAACTCCCCGCGGCTCGAGGAGCGCGCCTGCTGATAGGCGTCTCTCGGCTCCCCGTTTCCGAAGATCGACAGGAAGAGCCGCTCCCCCCACCCCCCGAGTTGCGCCTCGACGGCCGGTCCCTTCTCCTCCCAGACGGCGAAGGGGGCCGGAAGGTAGTCTTCCAGGTACCAGCGCAGATCCTCCAGTTCCTCGCGGGTCAGAACCGGTTCGAAGGGGAAGTCATCGCCGAAAGGCTCGGGGGTAAGGTGGCCGTCCCGGTGCAGAGAGACTCTGACCCGGTCCTGCTGTTCCTGAACGATCAATCTGGCGGACATGCGGTCTCCTCCGTGTTTCGTGCGCGCGGCGGGACCGGCGGGCGCCGGTCCCACGTGGGCTCGGCGGCAGCCGGTTCTCCGGTCCGGGCGAATCGCCTTGCGGGCTTCGCTTTGTTGGATGGGCTTTACTCGCCGTCGTACTTCCAGGTTTCCTCGACCACGATCTCGATCACCTGGTCGACCTTCTGCCGGTCTCGGGGGGAGATCGACGGAGGCAGGTCGAGTTCCAGGCGAATTCGGCGGATTGCGACATCCTTGCGCGGGTCGGGGTTTTTCTTCTTCATTTCGATGTAGATCATGCATGCGAGTTGAGCGGTGTTCACCACAAAAGTCGCCAGGGCAATGACCGTATCGACATCGAGGAAAGTCTCCACGGATCGTCGGCTTTCGCCTCCGTCCTGTGCGAGAGCGGCCTCCGTGAATTGAGGCAAACGGGGATCGAATGTTCCGGCGAGCCTTGCGGCTGCCTGCCTGGCGACGGCGGCGTAAGCGTTCTGCATGGCGTTTCCTCTTCCTCCGTGCGCTGGAATCGATCCGCGGTTGATGCGGACCTTCGATTCACGATGGTAAAATGAACCGCCGATACGGGGGTCCCTCTATGTACGGACACCGTACGGCTACGGGATATATTTCACCCGGCATATTACATCAGCCCGGATGACTTTGATAGGGAAAATATCACCCTCCTCCGGATCTTCCGATCGCGGTTGCCGCCGGATGCGCTCGCCCGGCATCGCACCGCGCCACGGATCGGAATTCCTCGAACGGTGCGGGAATGCGTCGATGTGGAAGCAAAAGAGAGTGTCGCCTAAAGCGGAGATGCCCACCGGTTGCGAGTGACGGTCTCTTCGATGTCCTGTTCGAGCGCCCTGAAAGCGGGCAGAGACCGAAGCGGGGTGAAATCGAGTATGTAATCAGTAACCAGTCGGACACATCGACCGACACGCAGGCTCCGGCGTCTTCGGCCTTTGAGTTCACTGGCCTCCGTAAGGAGACTGTGAAGTATCATCTTGGGATCGTTGACCTGTTCGAGTATCGCCGGGGATGGCAGTTGCAGGGGTATCCGCCCGTTAGGGTTTCCGGAAGCCCGCCTCAATGCCGCCTCGTCGAAAAGCAGCCAGGCCTCCAGCATGCGAACGGGCACGACGCACACAGAAGGGGGACAAGCAAGACTCATTGTCGCCAGTATCTCGACGATTTCCGCTTTGCGTTCGGTGTAGCAGCGGTTTTCGGCGTCCCTGTGCACAAACAAGAGGTCGCACGGGTAAAGGTCCAGACTCGTATTGATCCTGGATGCGAGGTCCCTCGGCGGCGCCGGCAGTCGCCTCAGGTCCGCCCACTCAGCCTGGATAGGACAGAGGACTCGATGCTCATTCAGTAGCCATGAAAGTATCGGTAAGAGAGCGCTGTCCGAACTTCCATCGCTCACAAGGGTATAGCGCAATTCATTCACTCGCAGCCCACCCCCGGAAATGGAATTCGCAATTGCCGCAGGTCTTCGCGGTCCGCAACCCTGCGCTTCTTCTGTTTCTCGGACTTCAACTGCTTTCGGACGCTTGTGGACGCACTCTGCTCCGCATCCTCCTCTTCCGGTTCCACCGGGTTCAGATAGGAAAGAAGCTTGCCCAGGGAGACAATGTCCGGTTGTTCCGGAGCCCTGGCGCGCCATGTGCCGGGGAGGCAGCCAAACGAGACTTTCTTGAAGCGCTTTCGTGACTGAACGGCTTCTTTCAGTTCGGCGACGAGCAGGCTGTCTTCGTGGACCTGGGCGACCACCGCGGGCGAGTGGGTATTGATGATCACCTGGCGAAGCGGATTGTCCGCGGCGATGGGCATATTGGTATCGACCGCTATGTCTTCGAGCAATTCGAGCATGGCGGGAATGCGTTGAGGGTGAATTCCGTTTTCCGGCTCTTCGAGGCACAGGAGTCCCTTGGCTTCAGGGTCGAGTTCGAGGACTGCAAGAGCCAGGAAGCGAAGAGTCCCGTCCGAGAGGCCGCGGGCAGGATGAGACGTTCGTCCGCGATCGGTAACGTGCAAAGTCAAGATCTCCCTTTTCTCGTCGCGATCGACCCACACCTCGTAGACATCGTCAATGAGTCCGGAAAGGCGGCTTGCGACCTGCCCGTAAATGTGCGACTCGTTTCCGGGGCTCATTGTGTCCGCTACGGATGCGGAGAGACCGTTCTCCCTGCCGTTGCCGCGCCGCGCAAGATGGTAAAGGGTAGCGGAAAGGTGAGAGCCGTCCATTCCGAGCTTCGTCGGCGCCGTAAAGCCATCCGGTTCACGAAGCGACGACGGCTCCAACTGAAGAAGCCGCCAGGACTGCATTTCACGCCTCGCCAGCAGCGCCGTCGGGCTTTCGGCTGCGTTTGCAACGGAGAGTACGGTACGCGGCAGGTTTTCCGCGGAACGCCTCAGAGTGCGGCCGCCCTTGCCATCCTGGTGGAGTTTGATGACCCGGTTGGCTCCCGCGCCCTCCGTGGAGATGAAGGGAGGAACACGACGGCCTTCAAGCACCGAATCGCGCCATGCCTTCTTGTGGGGAAAGAGGAGTCTGCCCGGAGCGTCCGTCCGGGTGATTCTCACCAGTTCTTCCTTGGTGAGTTCGAGGGAGCCCAAAGACCTCAGGCTGCTGTCGTCCTCGCGATAGGCTATGACTACCGTATACTGCAGGAAGGTGGTGGTGGCCTTCGCTTTCTGCCCCAAATCATCCCAGCCTTCATGAGGGATGATCATTTCAGCCTGGAAGGACATTTCTCTATCGAAGTCATCGCCCACACGATGAAAAAGACTCTTAACGTCGGCGGTTCGCCCTCCTTCGTCTCGCACCGACAGCGCCGCGTCCATCAATGGACGATCGGCGAGGGCGCTCAGAAAGTGGATGGCGTCGAAAAGGTTGGATTTGCCGACGGCATTGGCGCCGGCTACGCACGTGAATGGCCCGAAGTAGACATCCACGTCCACCAAATTCTTGAAACCGGATATTTTAAGCCGTGTGAGCATGTAGCCTCCCTCAATCGTCCGCCGGGCGCCAGGTCCGGTCGGCCGTTCGAGATGAATTGCGAAATTCCCGAATTCCTCACGGGAATCTCTCATGAATACAGGCGAACCGCGCGGGCAACACCGGATTGCGCAACCCCGCGGGTGCATGGAACATCATTCGTCTCCCCGCAGAAGGGAGCAGGGTTCTTCCGGGCAACGGAACCCTTGCCGCCGCCTGTTCACGTATATCTTATCTCGTATTGCATTTCATGGCAAAGCCTTTGGAACCGCTCCATACGTATCGCGGCACTCGCGCGGGCAATGGCGTCGACCCGGCGGCAACGCGGCGAACGGTGATGGATTGTTGCCCACAGGGGCGCCCACAAGGGGGCGGGCCACGGTTCATTTGCGGGCGCCGGGCTAAAGCCGGCAGTATTGTGCTCAGCTTGAAGGCGACGGGGAAAAACCTTTGCCGATGGTTCAGCGCTCCGGGCGGCTGTGAGCGTGGTTTTCCTATGTATGCCCGCTCGGTGGAATACCAAATCTTGCTTCCTTTAGCGTATGCGTATATCTTATTTCCGTCATGTATATGTAAGCGAACGTACAACGTATGAGAGGAGGGCGCATGTTTTCGCTTATCGGGTCGGCGCTGATAGGCCTCGTTGTCGGCGTACTGGCCAAACTGATCATGCCGGGGAGGGACCCCGGCGGATGCCTGGTCACCATGCTGCTTGGAATGGGAGGAGCGGTCGTCATGACCTTTATCGGCCAGGCGCTCGGTTTCTACAGGGTGGGGCAGAGGGCCGGGTTCCTGGGGGCGCTTGTCGGGGCGCTTTTGATATTGTGGATATACAGGATGATTATCGAGAAACGGCGTTAAGCGCCTTGTCGGAGCGCGCGCGAAGCGGGAGGCCGGGTAAGCCGAATCGATCCGGCCTCGTGCTTTCCGCGCATTTTCAGAGCGACTTTTGATTGTGACTGTCTTTTCCGGCGTGCACCAATGAACGATGAAAATACACCGATGGCCTGCGAGAACCGGGACCCTCGACCGGCAACGCGCAGCCCGCAACCCGCAACTCGAGATCTGCAAAGCGTAACGCGCAACTCGCAACCCGCAACCCGCAACCCGGAGGCGACCCGCAACCCGGAGGCGACCCGCAACCCGGAGGCGACCCGCAACCCGGAGGCGACCCGCAACCCGAGGTCGGCAGCGCGTAACGCGGAACCCGCAACCCGCAACCCGCAACCCGCAACGCGAAGCGCTCAACGCGCAACGCGAAGCCCATTCGTTTTCTTCGACATAGGCCAGACGCTTGCGACCGGGGCGGAGCAATCGCCCCGGCGCGTGCTCGGCGGCCGTCTGCGGCTCACCGAGAAGGAAACGGCCCGAGTGGGCAAGTTCATCATGACATTCCGGTGCACGGAGCCGGGACCGCTTGTGGAAGCTCTCCGGGAGATCCTGCCCGGCAAAGACCCGTCGTGGCTGCGGGAGATGGTGGAGGATGTCTGGCGCGAGCAGGTGGAGTGCGTCCGGGCAATTCCGGGGGCCGTGCGGTTGTCGGCGTTTCTCAAGGAGAAGGGGTGCGGGCTGGGCGTGATATCCAATACCTGGCATCCCTTCTATGAAGGGTTTTGTCGCAACTGCCCGGAGATAGAGGGGCTCCTGGACTACCGGTTCCTGAGCTACCGGGTGGGGATCAAGAAGCCTTCCGCGGAGCTGTACCGGTTGGCGGTCGATACCGCCGCGGGAGGGGTCGCCGCGGCCTGCTGGATGGTGGGCGACAGCTATGAACTGGATGTGGAGCCCGCCATGAAGGCGGGAATGCGCGCCGTCTGGGTGCTTCGCAGGCCCGAGCGGGAAAAGGGCCTGCTCCTCCAGGTGTTGAGAGGGGAAAAGGCGCTTCCCGATGAAGCGGCGGGAGACCTGGACGAGGTTTTGCGGATCATGGAAAGGAGGATTCAAACCAGGTGATGCTGTTCACGTTGATGTCGATACTGGCGGTTCTGGTGTCGGTAACCTACTTCGCTTGCCTCAGCTATGCTTTTTTCTGGTACGAAGCGGCCAACAGCTCCTACCTGGCCTACCTGGAAAAGCTTTCCGGGGGCAGGGTGCGGCTGCTTATCGCCAGGGGTATTCTCTACAGCATATACAGCCAGCTACTCGTCGTAATCCTGATGCCCGCGACGCTGTGGAAGAAGTTATGGGCTCCTCCCCCGGACCGGAATTCCCCGTTGCCCACCGTCATCCTGGCCCACGGCCTCTACCACAATGCGAGCGCCTGGGTGCTCCTGCGGCGCCGGCTGATGAAGGCGGGATACACGAACATTTACGCCTGGTCGAGGCCCGCGTGGAAGTGCGCGCTTCAGGAGTTGGTCGAGGATTTTGATTCTTTCGTGCGGGAGGTCGTGCGTGAACTGCCCGGCCGGCCGATCGTTCTCATCGGGCACAGTTCCGGGGGACTGCTGGTGCGCGCCTATGCGCAGGATGCGAGCGCGGTGGACGGCATATCGGCCGTCATCGCCCTGGGGGCTCCGCACCAGGGGTCCAAACTCGCGGTCCTGGGATTCGGCAAGGCGTGTATCGATCTCAGCTATCGCAGTCCGGCGATCGAGATGCTGGAAAGGAGGAAAATGCCGTCCCGAATCCGCGCCCTGTCGCTCTACTCTCCCATAGACAACATGGTGTTTCCCGCCGAAGCCCTGACAATTCCGGAGCAAAGCGGGAGCGGGTGGATACAGGAGGAGACTCGCCCCATCAGCCATATCGAGATGCTCTACCATCGGCCCACGGCGAGGCGGATCCTGGACTTTATCGCGGAAGAGGCCAACCGGCGGGAACCGGAGTGAACCTCTTCCATCGCTTTCCGGGCGTCAGACTCTCGTCCCGCCTCTCCCCGTGATCAGCGATATCACGAACAGAACCAGGAAGATGAAAAACAAGACCTGGGCTATTCCCGATGCGGTGCCGGCCACCCCGGTAAACCCGAATATGCCGGCAATAATAGCAATAACCAGAAACATTATGGCCCATGACAGCATTTGTGCGCCTCCTTAGCTAAATTGATAGTAAATAGAGTGGCTTATAAATAAGCTAATGATATCCAGGCCTTTGTCAATGAGTCCGTTGCGCGCGCAAGGATTGGGACATAAGGATCGGGACATGCCGTTCGCCCTGAAATATCGAAGGGCGAACGGGATGCCACAGCCCTTCCGCGCGCCGACACAAGACGCGGTCCGGTCGTCGGCTCCGCCCGTCGGGAGCGCACCCGCCTGCATATGAAATCGCCATGAGAATCGTGTCCGACGGGGTTTTCGCGCCCGCCTCGGTCCGGTTCGCGCAGTCGGGCTCGACGCCTGCAGGGGCTCCGAAGTTTTTCCGAGTAGGTCCCGCCTGTTTTCGCAGGAAAAGTATTCCCCTGGAAATACCGCACGTCGATTCTTTAATTGACATGGCGTCTCCCGGATATATTATGGGCGCTCCGGTAGCCTCCGTGCACAATCCGCACACGGGAGCGCACGCGACATCGCGCGTAGTCCGTCCAAGTGCCGGAACCAGTAGCAGTATCCGTATACAGCCATATTTGAGTGGGAGCAAGCCGCAGCCGGCCGGGCGCATCCGGACAGGACACTTGCGCTCGAAAGCCATAACCGTGAAAACCGGTAGTAAACCACACGAAAGGGGGACGGAAAAATGTCGGACGCGACCACCAGCCGGCTCGGGCTCTACCTTCCGGACAAAGCGAGCATCGCATGGCATACGAAGCTCAACGCCAACTTCACCGCACTCGACAGCGCGTATGGAGACATCCGCTCGTACGTGGCGGAGAGGCCGGAAGTCTACCAGCTCGCCGGTTCGTTTGCCGACGAACCCGGCGCCGCCGTAGCGCTCCCCAAGTCCGTGGATTCGACGGACGATTACACCGTGTCCGTCACTCCAACGGCAAGGACCTCGGCCATCGGCGACATCTGGGTTGTGAAGGGAACGGACTCGTTCGTGGTGCACCGGTCGGGGTCCAGCATCGACGGATTCGTCGCAACCGTCTACTACTCCGGAGAGGTCAACGGCTACGGATCGCAGGCCTTCCGGCAGTGGTACGTTTCGCCGGTTTCCGGGGACCATTCGAGTTCGGACCTGGAGTACGGCCTCAAATGGGTCCTGGACCGGGCGGGCTCCAATATGGTCAATCTGATGCTGCCCGGCAGCCACACCTATACCATCTCGAATGATCTGACCATTCCTTCAACCGCGGCGCTCATTCCACAGCACGGGGCCGTGTTCTCCATTGCATCCGGCAAGACCCTCACGATCAACGGCCCGTTCCACGCCGGGATGACCGAGGTCTTTTCCGGAGACGGCTCCGTGGTTTTCGGGAACGGGAGCGTGAGCGCGGTCTATCCGGAATGGTTCGGAACCGCGGGAAACGGGACCGACACGGGCGGAACGGACGATACGAACCGGCTGCAGGCGGCGCTTTCCTCCATGCCCGCCGATTCGACCCTGGTGATATCGGCCACGCACCGGGTGTCTTCGAGCCTCACGCCCAAGAGCTTCACGCGGATATCGGGCGCGCGCGGAGGCGGGCTCATCTCGAAGCCTTCCACTTCGTGGGCGGACACGGCCATGATTTCCATTCCGGAGAGCGTCACGTGCGTCGAGGCGGCGGGCCTTCGGCTCAACGGCAACAAGGCCAATAACGTGGGGGGCAGGACCTTCGGCATAGCGGTCCTCGGGGCATCCAACATCACGATCGAGGGGTGCTTCCTCACGAATTTCCCGACATCGAGCCCGACCGGAAACGGAGGGGACGGGATCTACGTGGGTACGGGGGCGAGCGGTTCGATCCCCCAGGAGGTGCGAATCCTCAACAACACAGTCTACGCCAATCAGCGCACGGGCATAGCGGTCATAAGCGTCAGCGGCCTGCTGGTCGAGGGCAACCACGTCACCTACACGGAAACCACGAACACGGGGGCGGGCATCGACATCGAACCCAACAGCGCAAGCGATACCGTCAGGGACGTGCGCATCATCGGCAACCGGTTCAACAACAACGCCGGCCCGGGAATCCTTCTGTACAATTCCAACAACAATACGATCACCGACGTGGTGATTTCGGGAAACGTCGTCCGGGACAACTCCAAACACGGCATTTGGCTTTACCGTACGGCCAACGGGTTCAACGGAACGTACGCCGTCACGGGAAACGTGATCCGCGCCAACGGCCAATCGGGCATGTACCTCGATAGCTGCTACGGGGCGGCTATGGTGATCCAGGGCAACACGATCCACGGCAACGGGGAAAGCGGCGTGGCGGCGACCGGTTCGAGCGCGTTCAACCTGAGCGGGAACTCTATTTGCTCCAACGGCCGCCACGGGGTGTGCATCGACTACGTCTACGGGGGGAAGATCGAGGCGATGATCGCCTCCAATACCGTCATGAACAACAGCGCCTCGGCGTCGAACTCCCACGACGGGATCTTCCTGGCCGGAAACGGCTCCCACATCGATTTCAGTTGCCTCATCCAGGGCAACATCTGCGCCAACAGCTATCACGGGGACGTGACGGCCACACAGCGCTACGGCGTCAACATCCAACCGAACGCCAGGAACATGGTGGTTTCCGGCAACTGGACCTTCCATAACCTCACCGGCGGGGTGAGCGTCGCCGCGTACTCCTACTCGCCCATCGGGTTCAACTTCGACAGCGACGCCGGCTACTGGGGGAGCGCTCCGGCAGGCGCGGTCGCAACCATGAGCAGCACGGCCTACACCAGCAGCAATGCCGGGCTGATTCTGGTCGATGCTTCGGCTGGGGAGGTGGACCCGCGCCTCTCGCCGTCGATCAAGGGGCACAGGATCACCGTGAAGAAGACGGACGGATCGGCAAACAAGGTCGTGGTGCGCGGGCAGCCCGGCGAGACCATAGACGGCGCCGAGTACTTCGAACTGCCCTCCATCCATAGGTACGTCACCTGCGTCTATGTGGGCGACGGGATGTGGAAGGTTGTGGCGAATAATTGATATGGTGAATGGGTGAATGGGTGAGTGGGTGAGTGGGTGAATGGGTGAATGGGTGAATGGGTGAATGGGTGAATGGGTGAGTGGGTGAGTGGGTGAGTGGGTGAATGGGCGGGGTCGTGGATTATTATCCCAATCGGGAGTTCCTATCGGGAGGGGGAAAATGGGCTATCAGAGCTTTAGAGAACTGAGAGTATGGCAGGATGCAAAGAAGCTTGCCGTTGAGATTTACAGGCTGACTTCATCAGGAAAGCTCTCCAGAGATTATGGCCTCAGGGATCAGATGCGAAGAGCCGCGGTGTCCGTTGCCTGCAATATTAGCGAAGGTTACGAAAGAAAATCGGATATCGAATTCATCCGGTTTCTTTACATATCGAAAGGCTCCCTCAGCGAACTCGTCACTCAGCTTGAAATTGCAAGGGAAGTCGGCCTCATTTCAGAGCAGCTCTTCCTTCCTTTAGATGCCCAATGCGGCAAAGTTGGAGCAATGATTACCAAACTCATCCAATCAAGGAAACAACCCAGATGAGCCGGACCGCCGACCCCATTCACCCATTCACCCATTCACCATCCCTCCAATTCTCAGAGAAAGGAGTTCTGAATGTCCGACGTGCTCTACAACAGCTTCAAGCATAAGGTCCTGGACGGGAGCATCGATATGGACACGCATGCCTTCAAGATGGCGCTACTCGATGAGAGCTATGTCCCGAGCGCCGATCATGTGGGGTATGCGGATCTTTCCGGAGAGGTCCCCGACGGCAACGGCTACACCACGGGAGGCAAGGCCCTGACGGGAGTGACGCTCACGTCGGCGGGAGGCACAACGACATGGGACGCGGACGATGTGTCCTGGCCGGCGTCCACGTTCTCGGCGGCCTTCGGGGTCATCTACGATGACACGGCCTCGGGCAAGCCCCTGGTCAAGTGCTTCGACTTCGGGGGGACGAAGTACCCGTACAACGGTGATTTCTCGATCATCTTCAACGCCTCCGGGATTCTTACCCTGACGTGAGCGGAAAATGGGTGGACAGCGATCGCGCTCAATGGGTCGAGCGCAATTATCAGTGGATACCGCTCGATGTGTCGGTAGCCGCCGGAGCCGCGGCGCTGGTCCTGGACCATCCGGTGGGGGCGATATCGGCGGGCTCCCGGATTTCACCGGGAGCGGATTCGCTCTTGCAGGCTTCGCCCGAAGGGTTCGTTTCGGCGAGCACGGGCATAATGGCCGGCGCCGGCGCGTTGCTGTCGGCGCTGCCCTGCGCGGCGCTTTCGGTTTCGAGCTCGGTTCTGTCCATGCAACATTCGCTTTCGATCGTGCGCAATGGCGTGGGTGTTTAGGCTGGGAT
>CAYOVG010000186.1:0-13411 GCA_964407285.1 uncultured Syntrophobacteraceae bacterium | reverse complement strand
CCGTGAGAGACGAAATGGAGAAGGAAGGGTACCTGGTCTCGGTGGTTGAGGGGGCGGTCGAGATCCGGGAGTTCGACCTTGAAGTTTCCAAAGTGAAGAACGGTCAGGAGCGGTTCCGCCTGAGGCACAATTTCCTGAAGTCCATCGAGTTCAGGAAGCTCATGGAGTTGTACCGCCAGTTGGAAGTGCTGCGCCACCCGCCGCGCCGCATAAAGAACTCTCAGAGGGAAATCGATGTGGACAGCGCCCGGAGCCTCTTCCATCTTCTCATGGAGGAAGCGAGGAAGGGCATCACCATCCAGCGGTACAAAGGTCTCGGTGAAATGAACCCCGACCAGCTCTGGCATACCACGATGGACCCGGACATCCGGACCATGCACCAGGTAAGAATCGAAGACCAATACCAGGCCGACGAGCTGTTCACCACTCTCATGGGCGACAAAGTGGAGCCACGCCGCGATTTTATCCAGCATAACGCACTGGACTTCAGAGAACTTGATATTTAGATCCATTTCCCCTAGAGTACGATTCTGATGAAAAGTGAAGACAGGAGTCAGGAAGTGGAATGAGCGCGAGACCGTCTTCATTCCGTTTTCCGTCTTCTGCCTTTCAACAACGTGTGCGCGGGCGGCGGTGACCCGGCAGGCGCGCCCTGCGGGCCCGGTCCCGGCCGGCATGGAAAGATTTCCTTATGGAACCAAGAACCATCAATATCGAAGATGAGATCAAGCTCTCCTATCTCGATTACGCGATGAGCGTGATCATAGGCAGGGCTATTCCCGATGTCCGTGATGGGCTCAAACCCGTCCACAGGCGCATTCTCTACGCGATGTACGAGCTGAAAAACGATTTCAACAAACCGTACAAGAAGTCGGCCCGTATCGTGGGTGACGTCATCGGTAAGTACCACCCCCACGGGGACAGCGCGGTCTACGAAGCCCTCGTTCGCATGGCGCAGGATTTTTCCATGCGCTACATGATCGTGGACGGGCAGGGCAACTTCGGCTCCATCGACGGCGACCCTCCTGCCGCCATGCGTTATACGGAAGTCCGCATGGCCCGATTCGCGCATGAATTCATGCAGGATATCGAGAAGGAGACGGTCGAGTTCAGCCCGAACTACGACAGTTCGTTGCTCGAACCCGTGGTGCTGCCTTCCAAAATCCCCAACCTGCTGGTCAACGGCGGTTCAGGTATTGCCGTCGGCATGGCTACCAATATCCCGCCGCACAACCTGGGGGAGATCTGCAGCGCTCTGCAGGCCCTCATGGACGATCCGAATATTACCGTGGACGGTTTGATGCGACACGTTCCGGGACCCGATTTCCCCACCGGCGGATTTATCTATGGCTGCGAAGGCATCCGGGAAGCCTACGAGACGGGCAGGGGGATGATCAAGATGCGGGGCCGCATGGAAGTCGAAGAGTCTTCTTCCGGCCGCAAGGTGCAACTCATCGTCAAGGAACTGCCCTACCAGGTGAACAAAACGAAGCTCCTGGAGAAGATCGCGGAACTGGTCAAAGATAAGAGAATACCCGGTATAAATGAATTGAGGGACGAATCGGACCGGGAAGGGATGCGGGTCGTCATCGGGCTGCGGTCCGGGGAAATTCCCAAGGTCGTCGAGAACCAGCTCTACAAATACACGCAACTGGAGATGAACTTCGGAGTCATCATGCTGGCGGTTGTGAACAACCGGCCGGAGGTGCTGGCCCTGAAGGAAATGCTCCTGAACTTTCTGGATTTCAGGCGCCATGTCATCGTCAGGCGGACCCAGTATGAGCTGAAACAGGCGGAAAAACGCGCTCATATCCTGGAAGGGCTCAAGAAAGCCCTCGACCACCTGGACGAGGTGATCCGGCTCATCCGCGCCGCGGCGACGCCGGCGATCGCCAGGCAGGGGCTGATGGATCAGTTCGATATGAGCGAGATCCAGGCCCAGGCGATCCTGGAGATGAGGCTGCAGCGGCTGACGGGCCTGGAGAGAGACAAGATCATCGAGGAGTACGTGGCGGTACTCAAGGATATCGAGCGTCTGCGGCAGATTTTGGCGTCGCCTGCCCTCGTGGATGAGATCATCCGCGGGGAACTCAAGGAACTCGCCGACCAGTACGGGGACCCCCGAAGGTCCGGGATAGTGGGAATCGAATGCGATCTCAAGGCCGAGGACCTTATCGCCGAGAAGGAGGTGGTGGTCACCATCTCTCGCGCCGGATACGTGAAGCGGACTCCGCTCGATGTCTACCGGAGCCAGAGGCGCGGCGGCAAGGGCCGAACCGGCATGAATACCCGCGAGGAAGATTTCGTGACCACGGTATTCGCGGCTTCCACGCACGATCATCTGCTGATCTTCACCAACCAGGGACGGGTGTACTGGCTGAAAGTTCACGAGATCCCGGAGGTGAATCCGGCGGCGATGGGCAAGGCCATTGTCAACCTGATCTCCCTGCAGGTCGGGGAGCGAGTGGAAACCATTCTGCCCGTGAAGAAGTTTGAGGAAGGACTGTACGTGGTAATCGCCACCCGGCAGGGGATCATCAAGAAGACCGAACTGATGGCGTACAGCAATCCCCGCCCGAGCGGCATACGGGCCATTGTGATCGACGACGGGGATGAGGTCATTTCCGCCCGCATTACGGACGGCAGGCAACAGCTGTTCCTGATGTCCAAAGCCGGCAAGTCCATTCGGCTGGACGAGCAGACCATCCGTCCGCTGGGCAGGGTGAGCCGGGGCGTTCGCGGCATGAACCTCGACGGCAGCGAGTTGGTCGGCATGGATATCATCGCCGAAAATCGGACCATACTGGTGGTCACCGAGAAGGGGTTCGGAAAGAGAACGTCCAGCGATGCGTACAAGGTGCAGGGGCGTGCCGGCAAGGGGCTCATCAACCTGCGAGTCACCGAGAGGAACGGGAGCGTGATCGGGTTCTGCCAGATCAGCGATGACGATGGTATCCTGCTGATTACGAACACCGGGCGCCTGATCCGTATAGGGATGTCGGAAGTCAATATCAGGGGCAGGGTGACCCAGGGAGTCAAGCTCATGGACCTCGATGAAGGCGAGAGCGTGGTGGATGTGGCCGTTCTGGTCGATTCCGAAGATCCCAGGGTGGAAAATACCGGTGTCGAAGGCTGCGTATCGAGTGTTACGGAAACGGAGGAGAGCGGGTTGGATGGTGGCGGCTCGCCGATTGATGCCGAAATGGATGACAGCGACGAAGAGGGCGGGGAAGACTGATGAATGAATCCGGTCGTGTTGGAGTCATAGGGGCGGGAAGTTGGGGAACAACGCTGGCCGACCTGTTGGCGGGCAAGGGGTGCCAGGTGGATCTTTGGGTCTTCGAGGAAGACCTTTGCCGCATAATGCAAGAGACTCATGAGAATACGTTCTACCTGCCGGGGGCCGGGCTGAGTGAAAATTTGTTCCCGAACAACGACCTGGCGCGGGTCGTGAGTGAACACGACTTGCTGGTCATGGTGGTGCCCTCCCATGTCTATCGCCGCGTGGCGCTCCAGATGGTTCCGCATCTCAAACCCGGCGCCGTCATCGTGAGCGCGACCAAGGGGATCGAGAACGAAACGCTGATGATCATGTCGGAGGTATTGCGCGAGGTCATTCCGGAGCAATTGGGCGTGCGCATCGTGTGTCTGGCCGGTCCGTCATTCGCCAAGGAGGTGGTCAGGAGAGTGCCGACCGCCATCACGGTGGCCGCCGACGACATGGACACGGCCCGCGAAGTTCAGCGCGTGTTCCATACCAGCTATTTCCGAGTGTACACGAGCCTGGACAAAACGGGAGTGGAACTGGCGGGCGCACTCAAAAACGTGATCGCCGTAGCGGCCGGCATCAGCGACGGCCTCGGTTTCGGCAGCAACACCCGCGCCGCCCTCATTACCCGCGGGTTGACGGAAATCTCCCGCCTGGGGGTGAAAATGGGAGCGCATCCGCTTACGTTTTCGGGCCTCTCGGGCATCGGGGACCTTGTTCTTACCTGCACGGGGGACCTCAGCCGCAACCGCACCGTGGGGTATCAGCTCGGGCAGGGAAAGAAGCTCAAAGAGATCCTCGGGGAAATGCGAATGGTGGCCGAAGGGGTGAATACGGCGAGGTCGGCGTTCTTTCTCGCGAAGAAGTTGAACGTGGAGATGCCCATTTGTGAACAGATATATAAAATCCTTTATGAAGAAAAAGATCCCGCTCTGGTGTTTCGGGAACTGATGGAGCGTGATCCCAAACACGAATTAGAACTCGAACACGTCGGCAGGGAAAAATTATCTTCTGGCGCCTGAATCTAGGAAACCGTCTACAGGGGGTCTTCCTGGTGGCCGTGACGCCATGCGGGTCGATATGGCGGCATCCCGGAGAATCCGCATTCTCCGGTGATTTTTCGCTTTTGCGTCTGCACGGGAGTTACGGCCGGGAATCGCTCCCGGATAGTTTCCGGAAATGCGGTGGCTATGGATTCGAGTCCCAATATCTACCAGCGTGTTAAGGAAAAGATGGAAAGCTACAGGCGCTATAACTTCGAGCGCCTGCAGGAAGAAGCTTTCGCCACTTTTTTCGATCTTGCTCAGGAATACACGACCCTCGAAAACCTTTACCATATCTGCGTCGCCGTACCCAAGGAGTTCTTCGGACTCGAAAGCCGGCTCTACGTGATCGATCCGAAGAGCGCGAAGTTGGAGAAGGTGTGCACGAGCCGGCAATGCCTGGTGACGAAGGAGGAGCGGTTCCGTTTTTCCATTCGCCTCGATGAGGTGTCGTACGAGACGGAAGAGAGTTGCGTGTTCCCCATTCTCGGCAATCTGGCTCTGAGGCAATGGATGCCTTTTCAGGAAAAGAGCCGCATCCTTGGAATGTTCGAGATCTATCCCAAGGAGAAGATCGACGCGAAGAACCGCTTCTTTCTCGAGAAGTTCACCAACCGCATAGGCTACAACCTGCACCAGAAGATGCTCATCCAGCAGAACATCGAGCACATTAAGTTCATCAACCACCTGGTGGCGGACATACAGCACAACGTCATATCCCCCAACCTGTACTATAAGCTTTTCCTTATCCGGCTGAAGAAGATACTCAATGCATACAACGATGTTAAGGATCGGTTGTGGGACTTCACAATCGCACGTCAGAACGACGACAAAGCCGACAATTCGCTGATCCGTGAACTGATCGAGCTTCACGGAGCGCTTGCGGACATCAGCGAAAACCTCGAAGAGGAACGCCACGCACTCTCCAGGCACTACGAGCACACGAGCCTCTTCCTCGAAACCCTTCTGCGGCGCGAGCATTTCGTAAAGGGTACGTACGTTCTGAAGAAGCAGGCCTGCAACTTCCGCTCGGAGATCATCAATCCCCTGCTGGACAGGTACATCCCGATGTTCCACAAGCGGGGCACTAACATCGATAACCAGTTGAAGGACATTCCCGACGAACACCTGATCCTTTTTGTGGACAAGGGGCTTATTTCGCAGGTTTTCGACAACTTCTTCTCCAATGCGGTCAAGTATGCCCAGGAGGTGGAAGACCGCCTGGAAAACAAGATCAAGCTCATATCCTTCAACAGGAGGATCCTGAAGGATTTCTTCGGCGACGGTATCGACGGAATCCGGTTCGATATCTTTTCTACCGGGAGGGCGCTGACGGAAGACGAAGCCGAAAAGGTTTTCGAGGAGGGCTACCGGGCGGCCAGCGCGGGCGAAGAGCGGGGGACCGGCCACGGCCTGTACTTCGTGCGCACGGTGATAGAGATCCACGGCGGACGAGTGGGTTGCGAGCCCCAGAAATGCGGAAACCTCTTCTACTTCATCCTGCCGATACAAAAAGAACCCGAGATGGGAAAATGATGCGGGCGTTGCGGAGGTTCCGTTCAGCCGAAACGATGGTCATCGCTTGGATGGTGGTTTACTGATGTTGGATCCGGCCAAAAGGAAAGCCGGGTACGAGGACATTCTTCGTTTGCCGGAAAACATGACCGGCGAGATTGTCGAAGGTGAGTTTTTTACCTTGTCCCGTCCGGACTCTCGATGTCTTTCAACCGGCCTCCGGCCGTTGGTTTGTATCGGCTTCCTTTGCTGAAGACGATGCCGTGAGAGCGGAACCGTTTTCCGATGTTGAGATAAAATCGAATCACCTGTGGTTGGGAATAAGTGAAAGGGCGCGAAGACATGTTGGGAGAGGTATCCCTCATGAATGAGCCCGATGGAAATCCGTATGAAAGAAGGCGGACGGGGTGGTCACGGAAGGTATCTGCGGGCTCCGAGGTAGCATCTTTCCCAGTACCTGAGGGAGAGATGCTCCGCGCGGACACTCCCCCCGGAGTGGGATGCATGGATAAAAGTCTCCTTCCCGATATATATTCCCACATGTGACACCCCCTTGCTGTATGTTTCGAAAAAGACGAGGTCTCCGGGCCTCAATTCTTCCTTTTCGACCTTGCGTCCGGTATTGAACTGGTCCTGCGTTTGCCTGGGCAGGGCAACGCGGTGCTGGGCGTATACCCAACCCGTAAGCCCCGAACAGTCGAAGCCGGTTTCGGGTGAGGCGCCGCCGTACCTGTAGGGTTTCCCCAACTGGGAACGCGCCGTGCTCACCACGGCTCTCGCTTCGGGAGTCGGCTCGGGACCTCTCACGGCCGCTCTGCCTCCACAACTGCACAGGGTCAGGAGCATCCAGGCAAAAGCTATTTTCTTCAACAACTCCTTTACCATGACTATCCTCCTCCCAGTAGATGTTCCGAGTAAGGCCGGCCCTGCTGTCTTACAGTATTAGGGTGCGCAAAAGCTGTTTTCTATTTTGAGTGCGGAAACCATTTTAGTGCACTTTGCGAATGCAGTAAAATGGTTTTGAACTCATATGGGACCGGGCGTTCATATCGTCTGGTCCGGTTCAACGCCGGCATACGTGAAATGCGTGGACCTGGCCGTCGAATGTCTGTTTCATCAGGAATGGCCCGTGTAGTAATCATCAGAGGATAGGATCAGCCTTATGGACCTTATGGTTTGGTTTCGAAAGATCTTTCTTCGATATAGCGTTGCCGTCGCGCTTGCTGTAGGAGTGCTCCTCCTGGCCGGAGGATGTGCGTCGGTTACTCCCGTCGCCGCCCCCCAACCCCTGGGGGAAAGCGAAAGCGACGGTCCGGAGCGGTCAAAGGGTTGGTGGTATGCCCGATTTCAAATGTACTGGCCCGAGGACGCCGAACCGGCATGGCATCTGGACGCAATCCTGGCGCACAGGGTAGTCCGGCCCGTCTTGCGGCAATACAGGGCCGGCATCGACCTGTGGCGGTTTCACCGCAGGGCGGGCAGAGATTCAAGCGGGCATCAGTTCAGTTTCATCTTTTACGCCAATCCCGCAACGGCAGATCGGATCTATCGGGCCGTGAGGTCCAACCCGGACCTGGCGGACATGAAGTCTTCCGGCATGATAGTTCGGGACAACTACGATGATACTCGGCTGACTGAAAGACCCGGCATCGACGATACGTCCGATAAGTCCTGGTCGGAACCCGTCAGGAAAGCATGGCCCTACTTCATCATGGGCGTGAGCGAAACGTGGCTGGACCTGATTTCCCAGTTTGCGGCGAAGCAGTTCAAGGGAAATGCGCCGTCTTCCGTTGACGACCTGGATGAGAGTTACCGGCAGGTGCACCAGGCAGTGGAAGAAGCGTGGCGGAAGGAGGGTTGTCATGCTTTCCTGCACCACCTGAATGCCGTCTTCGGGTATGAGCCGCTCGTTATCAACATCAGGCACCTAATGCGATTCTGAACTATGAATGAATGTATGGGCGTGTGGCTGACCGGCTGCTGTTCCAGGAACGGGAAAGCCCCGCGCGCGCGGGTTATAACTTCTTGACAACCGCTTTTTTTCCCATATAATGGCTGGACGATTGTGAAATATTGCATTATGCCCGCAATGGCTTCTGTGCACCGATACGGCGGCGGCGATTCCATTCTGAAATTTTCTTGAAATGTCGGTGTGCTTCCGTTAGAGTAATATCCGGGCTTATTGAGCCTTACCGGGTGCGCCCGCGCAGGGCCGCGGTCGCGGCGCATGCCCCGGCGAAGGCTTGTGCATGGCGGTTTTTGAAGACCTTAATCCTGCGGCCTTCTTTCCGGATGGCCCCGGTTCATGGTTTTCTGCCCGCAACCTTCCTTCTGCCCGCCCGTCTGCTGATCTTGAACGGCGCAAGAAGGCAGTCCTTGCGGTCGGATTCGATGTTTTTGGACTTGGTGTTTTGGCGCCGCCGATGGCGGTATACATCCTTGAACAAGGATATTACGTTTCGCCTCCAAATTATTTCCGCTCAGGAGGAACTATGGCAGCGAATAAACCTGGCAACGGGACCACCGGTTCAGTCATGGTCATCGGCGGCGGTATTGCAGGAATGCAGGCCGCGCTTGATCTGGCGAACTCTGGGTACTTCGTGCACCTTGTGGAGAAGAGCGCCGGAATCGGCGGCGGTATGTCGCAACTCGATAAGACGTTTCCAACCAACGAATGTGCAATGTGAATTATCTCACCCAAGTTGGTTGAGTGCGGTCGGCACTTAAACATCGAGTTACTTACGCTCTCCGAAGTTATCGAAACTTCCGGCGAGGAAGGCAATTTCACGGTAAAGGTCAAGAAAAATCCGCGCTACGTGGATATGGACAAGTGTATCGCTTGCGGCCTGTGCGCTGAGAAGTGCCCCAAGAAGGTCGACAACGAATACAACGAAGGCCTCGACAAGAGAAAAGCCATCTACGTCAAGTATGGCCAGACGGTCCCCCTCAAGTACGCCATCGACAAGGACAACTGCCTCTACTTCGCCAAGGGCAAATGCAAGGCCTGTGAGAAATTCTGTCCCGCCGGCGCCATCAAGTTCGATGACAAGGAAGAGATCGTCACCATCAATGTCGGCTCCATTATTCTTGCATCGGGTTTCAAACCGTTTGATCCCGCTGTTTACGACACCTACTGCTACAAGCAAACTCCAAACGTCATTACGAGCATGGAATACGAGCGGTTTCTGTCCGCGGGCGGTCCGCACAAGGGACACATAGTCAAGCCGTCCGACGGAAACGAGCCCAAGAAGATCGCGTGGCTGCAGTGCGTGGGCTCCCGCGACAGGAACAAAGCCGGCAATTCCTATTGCTCCAGCGTATGCTGCATGTACGCCATCAAGCAGGCGGTGATTACGGCCGAGCACCTGCCGGCGGGCGTCGAGCAGACCGTCTTCTACATGGATATGCGCACCTACGGCAAGGAGTTCGAAAGGTACTACAACAGGGCCAAGGAAATGGGTATTCGCTTCATCCGTTCGAGGATTCACACGGTGGATCCTCTGCCCGATCAGAGCTTGCGCATCGAGTACGCATCGGAAGACGGAACGATGGAATCGCAGGATTTCGATATGCTGATTCTGTCGGTCGGTCTCGAGTCGCCCAAAGAGATTGCCGAGCTTGCCGAAAAGGTCGGAGTCGAACTGGATGAGAACCGTTTCACGGTGACCGACAGCTTCAGCCCGGTCGGCACCTCGAAGCCCGGCATCTATGCCTGCGGCGTGCTCCAGGGACCCAAGGACATCCCCCTCGCGGTTATGGAAGCTTCGGCCGCGGCGGGAGCGGCGGGAGCCGCGCTCTCCTCGTCCCGTGACACCCTCGTGAAAGAAAAGACTTTTCCGCCCGAACGCGACGTCAGCGCCGAAGAGCCTCGCATCGGCGTCTTCGTCTGCTGCTGCGGCGTCAATATCGCCAGCGTCGTGAAGGTGTCGGATGTGGCCGAGTACGCCAAGACTCTTCCCAACGTCGTCTATGTCCAGGAAAACCTCTTCTCCTGTTCGCAGGATTCCCAGGACAAGCTGGTCCAGGTGATCAAGGAGCAGAACCTGAACCGCGTGGTCGTAGCGGCCTGTTCGCCTCGCACCCACGAACCGCTTTTCCAGGAAACCATGCGCAACAGCGGACTCAACAAGTACCTCTACGAGCAGGCGAACATCCGCGACCAATGTTCGTGGGTCCATGCAGGCGAGCCTGAAAACGCGACGAAAAAGGCCAAGGACTTGGTCCGGATGGCCGTTTCCCGCGCTGCCCTGATCGAGCCTCTGCCGATGCCTTCCGTATCGGTTACGCCCACGGCGCTGGTGCTCGGCGGCGGCGTAGCCGGCATGGTGAGCGCTCTCACCATCGCCAAACAGGGATACAAGGCGCACATCGTCGAGAAGGATTCAAAGCTCGGCGGACATGCCCTCGAGATCAAACATACCTGGAAGGGCGAACCGGTCGGTGAGTACGTTTCGAAGCTCATCGATGAAGTCAACACCAGTACGGGTATCGAAGTGCACCTGAACAGCCGCATCACCGAAACGTCCGGATACCTCGGCAACTTCAAGACCAAAATCGCCAACGGGAGTTCCGCGACGGAAATCGACCACGGAGTGACGATCCTGGCGACGGGCGCGAGCGCCGTCGATACCGAAGAGTATCTCTACGGCAAGAGCAAGCGCGTGCTTCGCTGGCACGAGTTGGATGCGGCCTGGGACAACGACGTGGTAAAGAACGCCGGGAGCGCGGTGTTCATCCAGTGCGTCGGTTCCAGGGAGCCGGAACGTCCGAGTTGCAGCAAGATATGCTGCACCTTCTCGGTCCAGAAGTCGTTGGAACTGAAGAAGCGAAATCCCGACATGGAGGTGTACGTACTCTATCGCGATATTCGCACGTTCGGCGCGCGGGAAGACCTGTACCAGGAAGCCCGTGCGACCGGCGTCATCTTCATCCGCTACGACCTGGAGAACAAACCCGTTGTGAATGAAGCGGCCGACGGTTCGCTCGAGGTCACGGTAAAGGACCACATCCTGCAGCGTCCCGTTGTCCTGAAGCCGGATTTCGTCACCCTGGCCACCGCCATTCAACCCGTCGGGCTCGATGAGTTGGGGCAGCTTTTCAAGGTTCCGCTGAGCGCGGACGGTTTCCTCCTGGAAGTTCACATGAAGTTGCGGCCCGTCGACTTCGCCGCCGCCGGCGTCTTCATGTGCGGTCTCGCTCATTACCCCAAATCCATCGATGAGAGTATTGCCCAGGCCCAGGCCGCCGCGGCGCGCGCCGCGACCATCCTGTCCCGGAAGACCATCGAGGTGGAAGGGGTGGTATCCACCGTGGATAACGAACTTTGCAGGGGTTGCGGCGAATGCGTGCAGGCGTGCCCCTTCGGCGCCCCGCAGCTCGTCGATATCGGCAACGGGGTGATAGTGTCCCGGATTCAGGAAGCTCTTTGCAAGGGCTGCGGCGCCTGCGCCGTTGCGTGCCCCACCGGCGCGGCGGATATCAGGCACTTCAACGATAAGGAAATACTCACCATGGTTAAGGCCGCCTATGTGGGTGAAGCATCGGCGCAAGACGTATAAACCTGAGCGTCCGGTGGATATCCGGAGGACAGAGGAAAAAGTATCATGAGTGCGGAGTTTGAGCCTAAAATCATTGCCTTTTGCTGCAACTGGTGTTCGTATGCCAGTGCGGACCTGGCGGGGGTCAGCCGTCTGCAGTACCCCTCGAACATTCGGGTGATCCGAGTGATGTGCTCCGGCCGCGTATCGCCCGATTTCGTTCTCAAGGCCTTTGAAAACGGGGCCGACGGCGTGCTGGTGAGCGGCTGACACATGGGTGACTGCCATTACCTGGACGGTAATGTTAAATGCGAGAAGGTCATAGCGAGCACAGTCAAGGTTCTTAAGCTGCTCGGGGTTGATGAGCGATATCTGCGACTGAGATGGATATCGGCCGCGGAAGCGCCCAAGTTTGCCGAAGAGATCCGTTCCTTCACCGCTGAGCTAAGGGAACTGGGGAGAAATCCCCTGGCCATGGGGGGCTCTGAAGACAAAGTGGCCTGATCCCTCGTATTCCGGCTGTACGTATGGGGACGGGGGATAGTGTCCACGGGAGCATATCTTCTAAGGCGCCGGGAGGAACAGCGATGCTCCTCCCGCAACGGCGCCTGAGAAAATAACCGGCGAAAGTATGAAGGAATGGAAAAAGCTATGATGCTGAGTCAGGAACAGGTTGATTACTGTATGGAGTGCGGCGTCTGCACGGGGAGTTGCCCCGTCAGCAGGGTGGTTCCCACGTTCTCGCCGCGTCAGATGATAAAACGGACCCTCATGGAGAAGCCCGAGGAAGTGGCCAGGAGTCGCGAAGTCTGGGCGTGTCTCACATGCGGCAGATGCAGCACGCGTTGCCCGGTGCAGATCGACATCCCGGAGTTCGCCCGCGGCCATCGCGTAACCGCCCGCAACGATGGGCATGCGCCCCAGGTAACGCACCACGGAGTGCTCCAGACCATCACCGGGATGCAAACCAACGCCAACATCAAGCAGAACCGCACGGGATGGGCTGAGGAGACCGGGAAGTTCGTCTCCACGGGAGACTACTTCTACTTCGTGGGGTGCTCTCCCTACTTCGATGCAGCTCTCAAGTTCGGCGCTCCGTCCCTGGAGGCTTCCAAAAGCGTGCTCAAGCTCTTGAACCGCATGGGAATCGAGCCGGTCATCAGCAATGACGAATGCTGCTGCGGCCACGATGCGCTCTGGAGCGGCGACGAAGCGACGTTCAAGAAGCTTGCCGCCCGAAATCTCGAAGTGATTCGAGGCTCCGGGGCCAGGACCGTTATCTTCAACTGCCCCGAGGGCTATGTCACCTTCAAGGACAGCTACCGGAAGCACTTCGGCGACCTGCCTTTCGAAGTGATCCATATGAGCGAGTTCCTGGCCAGGGAGCTTCCCGCCGCGAACGTTTCTTTCAAACCCGTGTCCAACGGCAGCAGCGTCGTCACGTATCAGGACCCCTGCCGGCTGGGCCGTTATGCGGGCATCTACGACGCCCCTCGGGAACTGCTCAAGATGGTCCCCGAAGTGAAGTTCGCCGAGATGGAGCGTAGCCGTGAGAACGCTCTGTGCTGCGGGACCAGCGCCTGGATAGAATGTTCGAGTTGCTCGAAGGCGATGCAGATTGAGCGGCTCAATGAGGCCCTTCGCACCGGCGCCCGCACGCTTGTCACGGCATGTCCCAAGTGCCAGATTCACCTTGCGTGCGCTATGAGCGGTACGGAAATCGATGTGAATATTGTCGATCTCTACGCGTTCGTTCTGGACGCCATGAGCTAATCGAACCCGGGTAAATTACTAAGGAAGGAGACAACGTTGGCGAATCGGGATGTCCTTGTTATCGGAGGAGGCATTGCGGGAATACAGGCCTCTTTGGACCTCGCCGAGATGGGATTCAAGGTGAATCTGGTGGAGAGGCTGCCGAGCATCGGCGGTGTCATGTCGCAGTTGGACAAGACGTTCCCCACCAACGACTGCGCCCTCTGAATTCTGGCTCCAAAGCTGATGGATGTCGGTCGACATCCCAACATTCGGTTATTGGCCTACTCCAATGT
>CAYOVG010000185.1:0-13483 GCA_964407285.1 uncultured Syntrophobacteraceae bacterium | reverse complement strand
GAGGGTGGAACGCGCGAGCATCAGGTTCTCCCGGTCCGCGGCGAGCGCCAGGTACGCGCCGGCGACTTCGGATATCAGCAAAATATGGGCGGCGCGGCGGGCCTCTTCCGTGCCGAAGTATTCCTCCAGCGCCCGTTTTTCGAGGCTCCGGATACGACCGAAGAAGTCGATCTCCCAGGACACGACGCCCAGGCCGACGCTGTACCGCGACGCAGTCGACGCATTGCCGCTACTGGTCAAATCTCCCGGTACGCGGTCCCTGACGCCGCTTGCGGCCACATCGACCGTCGGCAGAAGTTCGGCGCGCCGGATGCGGTACAACGCGCGCGCTCTCTCGACATTCAATGCGGCCACCCTGAGATCGCGGTTGTTCTTCAACGCCATGTCGATGACGGCGCGCAGCCGGTCGTCGGTGAAAAACTCCCGCCACTGCACATCCGATGCGAGCGGCGCGCCCGGAGTGGCGGAGTATGTCTCCTTGTACGCCGGCCCGCTCGGCCAGTCGGCCGGCACGGGGGCCGCGGGCCGCGAGTATTGCGGGATCAAGGTGCAGCCGCCCTGGCAAAGCAGTCCCAGGCAAACCAACACACCCGAAATGAACCATTTTCTTCCATGCATACGTCCCTCACCCCTCCCTTTCACACGGCCTCCTGTTTTTCCTTGCACGCCGGCGCCCCCGCTAACCGGCGAATTTCGGATCGCGTTCGATATCGACCGCCCCCCGGCGCCGTTTTGCCTTGAACAGGCTCGACACCAGGACATAGAACAGCGGAATGAAGAAAAGGTCGATGAACGTGGCGGACATCATTCCGCCGATAACGGCGGTCCCGATGGCGTTCTGCGCCCCGGCCCCGGCGCCGCCCGCCAGAGCGAGCGGCAGGACGCCGAAGAAAAACGCCAGTGATGTCATGATTACCGGCCGGAGCCGGGTCCTCGCCGCGCTCAGGGTCGCCTCCACGAGTCCCGCCCCCTGCGCTATCCGTTCCCCCGCGAACTGGATGATGAGAATGGCGTTCTTCGTCGTGAGTCCGAGCGTGGTGAGGCATCCGATCTGGAAGTACACATCGTTGGGCAGGTCCCGTAGCGACGTGGCCGCCGTAGCGCCGATCAGCCCCAGCGGCAGCATGAGCAGGTTGGCTATCGGGATGGTCCAGCTCTCGTACAGCGCCGCCACGCACAGAAAAATGACGAGAATGGAGAAGGCGTAGAGGAGCGGAGCCTGGGACTTCGACATCCGTTCCTGGTAGGAAAGCCCGGTCCAGTCATAGCCGATCCCCTTGGGCAGCCTGGAGACGATCTCCTGCATGGCCTGCATCGCCTCCCCCGAACTCCTCCCAGGCGCGGCTTCGCCCCAGATGTTGATCGACGGGAAGCTGTTGAACCGCTCGAGGCGCGGCGACCCGAAAAACCAGTGGCCGGAGGCGAACGATGAGAACGGAGTCATCGTTCCCGAACCGTTTCGCACGTAGAGCCGCTCCAGGTCTTTCGGCAGCATGCGGTACGGGGCGTCGGCCTGGACGTAGACCCGCTTGACCCGCCCGCCCTGGATGAAGTCGTTGACATAGGCCCCGCCGAACGCCGCCGAGATCGTCGCGTGGATCGATTCGATGGGAACTCCCAGGGCTCCCGCCTTCTCCCAATCCACATCGATCTGGTACTGGGACACGTCTTCCAGGCCGTTGGGGCGCACGCGGGTGAGCCTCGGGTCCTTGGCGGCCATGCCGAGCAGTTGGTTGCGGGCAGCCATCAGCCCTTCGTGACCCACTCCCCCCCGGTCCTGCAACTGGAAGTCGAAACCGCCCGCCTGTCCCAGTTCGCGCACCGCGGGCGGCGGGAATGCGAACACCCGAGCATTGCGGATCCTGGAAAACCTTCCCATGGCGCGTCCCACCACCGCGTCGACCTTGAGGTCCGGCCTGCGGCGCAGGTCCCAATCCTTGAGCATGACGAACGCGAGGCCCACGTTCTGCCCCGTGCCGGAAAAGCCCCTGCCCGAGAGCGTGAAGCAGGACTTCACCGCTTCCTCTTCATCCACCAGGAAGTGGTTTCGTACCTGGTCCATGACCTCCTGGGTCTGCTCCAGGGTGGAACCGGAAGGCAGCATCGCCTGGACGTACATGACGCCCTGGTCCTCGTTGGGAAGATAGGCGGTGGGCATCCGCACAAACAGGAACCCCAACGCCCCCGCCAGCAGAACGTAAACGATGAGGTAGGGGAGCTTCGTCCCGAGAATATGGGCGACAGCGGACCTGTACCGGTCCCTGGCCCGGTCGAAGAACCGGTTGAACCACCGGAAGAACGGCCGGAACAGGAAAAAGCCGCTCTCGCCGGCCTCATGGCCCTTCTCGACGGGTTTCAAGAGCGACGCGCAAAGGACCGGCGTCAGAATCAGCGCCACCACCACCGAAAGCACCATGGCGGAAATGACGGTCACGGAAAACTGGCGGTAGATGACGCCGGTGGAACCGCTGAAAAAGGCCATCGGACCGAAAACCGCCGAAAGCACCAGGCCGATCCCTATCAGCGCGCTCGTGATTTCGCCCATGGACTTGCGGGTTGCTTCCCCGGGCGGGAGCCCCTCTTCCCGCATGACCCGCTCCACGTTTTCCACGACGACGATGGCGTCGTCCACCAGGAGCCCGATGGCGAGCACCATCGCGAACATGGTCAGCATGTTGATCGAGTAACCGAACGCTCCCAGGACCGCGAAGGTCCCCATGATAACCACCGGCACCGCCAGGGTGGGGATCAGAGTCGCCCGGATGTTACCCAGAAACAGGTACATTACGAGGAACACCAGCAGGACGGCCTCCAACAGGGTCTTGACCACCTCCTCTATGGCGACCTTCACGAACGGCGTGGTGTCGTACGGGTAGATGACCTTCATGCCGTGGGGAAAGTACCTGGAAAGCTCCGCCATCTTCTCCTTGACGGCGTTGGCGGTATCCAGCGCGTTGGCGCCCGGGGCCTGCCGGACGGCAAGGCCCGCCGCCGGCTTGCCGTTATAGAGCATTTTGCTTCCGTAGCGTTCGGTACCCAATTCCGCGCGGCCCACGTCGCGCACTCGAACGACGGAGCCGTCGGGGTTGGTGCGCAGCGGAATGGCGGCGAACTCCTCCGGCGTCTTGAGCATGTTCTGGACGACGATCGAGGCGTTCAGCCGTTGCCCCTCCACCGCCGGAACGCCGCCGAACTGGCCCGCGGAGACTTCCACGTTGTACGCCCGCAGCTTCTTGATGACGTCTTCCACCGTCAGCTTGAAATCGACCAGTTTGTCCGGGTTGAGCCAGACCCGCATGGCGTACTGGGAGGCGAATACTTCGACTTCCCCCACCCCCGGCACCCGCGCCAGCACCTGCTGGATGCTCGACTGCGCGTAATCGCCCAGGTCGTAGTCGTCCATGCTTGCGTCTTCCGACGTGAGCCCCACGATGATGAGCCAGTTCCTGGTGGATTTGCTGACCCGCACGCCCTGGTTCTGGACCACATCGGGCAAACCGGCCATGGCGAGTTGCAGCTTGTTCTGCACCTGCGCCCAGGCGAGGTCCGGGTCGGTCCCGGGCGCGAAGGTGAGTTCTATCCTGCCGCTGCCGGACGCATCGCTCGTGGCCGACATGTACAACAGCTTGTCGAAGCCGGTCATCTTCTGCTCGATGATCTGAATCACGCTGTTCTCGACCGTCTCGGCGGAAGCGCCGGGGTAGAATGCGTCGATGGCGATGGAGGGAGGAGCGATGGACGGATACTGGGAAACCGGCAGATTGTAGATCGCCAGCCCGCCCGCCAGCATCATGATGATGGCGATCACCCAGGCGAAGACCGGGCGATCGAGGAAGAAATTCGACAACATCGCAGTCCTCCGTTAGTTCGACCGCGCGGGCGGATTTTTCGCATTCCCGGCTTCCGCATCGGCTTTCGGGGCATTCGGGGCGTTCAAGGGAACGGCCTTGACGACGCCGCCCGGCCGCACATTGAGCATCCCCTCGACGATCAGGCGGTCCCCCGCGGAAAGACCGGAAGCGACGAGCCATTGGTCTCCGATGGCGCGGTCGAGCGAGAGCATCGCCTGCCGGACCGTACCGGGTTCATCCACGACCAGCGCGAAGGGCTCACCCCTTGGAGTGCGGCTCACCCCCTGCTGGGGAACGAGAATGGCCTGTTCCACCGTGCCCTCCTGGATGACGGCCCGCACGAACATACCCGGCAGGAGCAGCCCCTCCGGGTTCGGAACCACGACGCGAAGGGTGAAAGACCCGGTCGCGGGGTCCACCGTGACGTCGCGGAACTGCAAAGAGCCTTCACGGGGATACGGCGTTCCGTCTTCCAGGAGTATCCGCGCCTTTTTGCCGTTCGTTCCGTCGCTCGTGAGCTGCCCCGTCTCCAGTCCGCGCTTCAGGCGCAGCAATTCTGCGGACGATTGCGTCACGTCCACGTAAATGGGGTCCAGTTGCTGGATCGTTGCAAGAGCGGCGGGCTGGTACGCGGTCACCAGCGCGCCGTCCGTCACGCTGGACCTGCCGATGCGCCCCGAAATGGGAGCGGTGACGCGGGTGTAGCCCAGGTTGATGCGGGCCGCCTCGACCGCCGTTTTGCAGTATTCGATTTCGGCCCTGGCCTGTTCCACGGCGGCCGACGCATCGTCGTAGTCCTGGCGGCTCACCGCTTTGTCGGCAAGCAGTTCCTTGTACCGCTCGGCCCTCGACCGGATCGCCGGCAGATTGGCCTGAGCCTTGCCGAGGGCCGCTTTGGCGGAATCGTGCGCCACCTGAAAGGGGGCGGGATCGATCTGGTAGAGAAGCGCGCCGGCTTTGACGTCGGAGCCCTCCTTGAACAATCTCTTCTGTATGATGCCGTTTACCTGCGGACGTATTTCCGAAACGAGGTAAGCCGACGTGCGGCCCGGCAGTTCGGTGGTCAGATCGATCCGGCCCGGTTCGACCGTTACCGTGGCCACTTCCGGTACGGGATTCGACGCAGGCCCCGATTGCCGGCCGTGTCCGCTCTCGCAACCGCCGACCCCGAGCAGAAGAAGACCCACCAGGGCCGTCAAGGCCATGGTCCGTCCGAACGGCTGATTACCTCTTTCGTTCAGTTGCATCAAAACCTCCAAAATGTTTGTGGTTTGCCCATCGGCGCATATCCACTCCGCAAGAACGCACACGGAGCCGCGGACCGCGGATCACGGCCCGATCAGCCCCCTGAAGAAGACGTTCAGGATGTCGTCCGGGTCTTCCGGAAAGGGATTGCGTTCGGGAGCGTCCAGCCAGAGCAGGAGAAAAGCATCGACGGCGCTGTCGAGAGCCACGGCCAGGTGGAAAGGGTCGGCGATCCTGTTGAACCGCTCGCCGTCCATTCCTTTCTCGAAGATCGAGGCCAGTTTCTCGAGGAAGGCGTAGTGCCGTTTTCGCATCTCGTCGTCCAGGCCCGCCTTGATGTTGAAGCTCGCCCCTCTGCGCTCGGCAAGGAAGAGGCGGATGAAGGGAAGATTCGCGCGGAACCTTCGGCTCCTGGTCCGAACGTAGTTCCGCAGTTTTTCGACCACGTCGTCCGGCTCCTCGATGGCTCGCGTAACCTGCGCCTCGTACTTGTCGCACTGTCCCAGAACGAGGGCCTTGTAGAGGTCCTCCTTGTTCTGGAAGAATTTGTAAAGTGTCCCGATGGCGAACTCGGCCTTCGCGGCGATCTCGTGCATGGACACGTTGTGGTATCCCTTTTCGGAGAAAAGATGGAGCGCGGCGGCAAGGATTTCCTCACGTTGCCGCAGTCTCTCCCGTTCCCTCCTGGAGAGGGTTTCGTCCTGCATGGCATGTCCTCTTGTCGGCTTTCATGAAAAAACGTGAACGTGACGTCACATTCTATAATACTTCGTCGAGAGTCGGCGTCAAGAAAAATATCGAAAGCAGGCGGGCGGGCGCGTGTCGGCGGCGGCGCGATCCAAAGCGGCGAAACCGCATTGAATAATCGTATATGGGTGATTAATTTAGGAAAAGCAGACGGTTGCGCACCAACGCGCATGCGGGCTGGATTATCGAATCAGACAGGGGCTAACGACATTCAGGGGTTTCACCAACACCGCCTTCCGCAAAGACTTCAGCCGGGCCCAAACCCCGGCGCATCGAATGAGCGAGCCGGGACAGACGGCGGCAATCGCCGTTGAACGTTCCTCTCCGCCACGAGGGGACCGGACCGGCCGCACCATGATTCCGGCAGCCCAGTAATTCCATCGAACCCGATACCGGGGAACCGGTATCGCCAAGGGAGCGATGCAGCCTTATTCCGGCCGGGTAATCCGCGCTCTGTCGCTCGAATCGGGGTGAAATCCGAAAGCGATTCCGACGGAAGAACACGAGATGGTCCTTTCCCATCCGGACCGGCGCAAGTCGAAAGCCGGGCAGGATGGATACCCGACACAACACCTGGTGAGATGAGCCTATGAAAACGGAAATGATCGCAACCAACGCTCGAATCGTCGCGAGGCGTGAGATATTCAGCGGTTCCGTCTACGTACGGAACGGAAACATCGAGCGGATCGATTTGGGACGCAGCTTCATCCCTCACGCCGTCGATTTCGAGGGTGACTACCTCCTGCCCGGACTCGTCGAAGCGCATACGGACAACCTGGAAAAGCACCTCGTCCCCCGGCCCAAGGTCATCTGGCCATCCCCTCTCGCCGCCCTGATGGCCCACGACACGCAGGTAGCCGGAGCGGGAATCACGACCGTACTGGATTCCATTTTCCTGGGAGCGGACTTCAGAGGCGGTATCCGGTCCAGGCTCATTTCCGAATCCATAGAGGCCCTCCGGCGCGCCCGCGAACTAGGCGTCACGCGCTCCGAACACCTGCTCCACCTGCGCTGCGAGGTGCCCGAGGAAAACCTCATGGAGTACTTCGAACCCTACGCCGACGAACCGGCCCTCAAGCTGGTGTCCCTCAACGACCACACGCCGGGGCAGCGCCAGTGGAAGGAAATCGAGAAGTTCCGGACTCACTACGCGGACAGGAATTTTTCGGACGATGAAATACCGGGCATCATCGCCTGGAGGAAGGAACTCCAGCAGAGAAACGCTCTCATCAATCGCCGCCGGATCGTGGCGTACTGCAAGAGTATCGGCATTCCCATGGCGAGCCACGACGACACCACCGAGGAAGACGTCATGCAGGCGGTTGCCGAGGGGGTAACCATTTCCGAATTTCCGACAACCATGGAGGCGGCCCGGACGGCCCACGCAAACGGCCTCAAAATCGTCGCGGGGGCTCCCAATGTCGTTCGCGGCGCATCCCATTCGGGAAACATCTCGGCGCACGACCTCGCCGAGAACGGCCTGCTCGACGCCCTCTCATCGGACTACGTGCCGTCCAGCCTCCTGCAAAGCGCCTTCCTGCTGCACCACGGACTGGACTTCCCGCTGCATGAGGCGGTCGCCATGGTGTCCGCCACCCCCGCGGAAATGCTCAACCTCCACGACCGGGGGCAAATCCTTCCGGGACGGCGCGCGGACCTGGTGCGCGTGAGCATCCGTGACGGGCTTCCCGTGGTCCGCACCGTCTGGCGGCAAGGGAAGCGGGTGATATGACGGGGGTACGGGTTGTTGTGGGTCGCGGGCTGCGAACTTACGGCAGGCGCATTACATCGCCAGCCTGGAGGGGCCGTCCTCCCCTCCACGCCCGTCGTCTTCAGGCTCTCTCGGGGTGGGAACGGCCACTTCCATTTCCTCCAGCGCGGCCAGTTCATCCTTGATGAACCGCTCACGCTCCGGGTTGCCGCGCGACCCCGTCTCCATGAGCCGCTTCAAGCCCCGGCGGTACCATCTCTTGCCGGCTTCGGTCTGGAGTACCTGGTCTTCCAGGTTTTCGGGAAGCCGGTTCCGAGACCACCTCGAAAGGACATGAATCTTGATTTCGGGTTCCAGGACGGTGAGCCCCGATACGAAATCGACCAGCGCGGCCCACTCCTCCGTCGAGGGTCCCTCCCATTTTGCCGTCAGCGCGAACAGGCGATGGCAGATCAGCACGGCATCCCTCTCGTCCTCCCGCTGAAAGCGCCGGCCGCTGTACAACCGCATCACTTCCCTTCCCACCTGGCCGGCAACCGCCATGTAGAACCAGCGCAGCATGAAGAAGTACCCTTCCCTGCTGATTTCCCTCCCCGCCCAGTAGAACGGGTTGGCGAGGTTCTTCACGTTGAGCGCCCAGCGGGCGACCTTGTAGATATGCTGGTGTCGCTTGAGCAACTGCAGGATCGGGCTGTCGTTGATCTTCCTGTAGACCTGGTAGTACCTTTGAAGCTCCCCGAGCTTTCTGTTCCCGACAAGGCTGAAAGGGGCGACGGCGGCGAGCCGGGCGAGTCTGCTGCTCACGCGGCGCACCAGGTGCAGCGACTCCGCGAGCGAAGCCTCGTACTCGGGCTCCTCCGCATCCGGGAAGTATATCGCGGCGATGGGCTGCACGATCCCCATGGCATGCCTGCTGATGGCCGTCACGGTTATCTCCAGTTCCGACTCGGGCATGTCCCAGACGCTCTTGCGGTACCGCTTGATCAGATCGAGCGCTTCCCGGTCCCGGGACCCCAAGGGCGGGAGTTCATCGAGTTCGTTCTCCTCGGCGAAGCTCTCGTCGATCAGGCGCAGATACCGCCGCTTCCACCACCAGCGCACAATGGAGGTCGTCAGTATCGTCACCAGGCTGACGACAATCAGGAGGAGACTCACCCAATGCCGGATCATCGCCTCTACAATATGGCCGTATTCCAGGGAAAATTCCATAACCGAGTTATGTTGACCTCATAGCCTCGCGGCAGTTCCCGCCTTAGTCCGTCGCTCCCTTCCCGTTCATCCACTTCTTGAGCATGGGCAGGGTATCCGATTCCCACGAAGGGCTGAGCCGTTCCGTGAGGAACCTGTTGTAGAGCAGGTCCAAGCAGGCGAAAACCTCCTCCAGAAAGAACATCTTCTCCAGGAACCGTCCCTCGGCGTCATCCTGCCCCTCGTCGGGCAACTGCTTCGGGGTCTTGAGGCCTTTGAAGGCCCAGAGCCCGGTGTCCAGGGTCAACAGGTATTCGTTGTCGGCAACCCTCAGGAACAGTTGCACATCCTGGACCATCTTCCCCTGCTGCAGCGCGGTGCGGGCTTCATGCAGAGCGCTGTCCCGGGTCGTGCAAATCACCCGCTCCTTCCCGTTGTCGGGAAGGCAGAGCGCCAGTCTCTCCCCGAGGTGCAGCTCCCCCTGCCTGTCGTCGGCAATTCGAATGCCCTCGCCGGGCTGCTCCGTGATGAACCACAACCACGTGAGGAATTCATAGCCCAGGTACCTGCCGTCGGCGAGAGCGCTGGGCGATTTTACCGACACCATCGAGTGCAGCGCGTCCTTGCTCTTTCCATCGAGCGGGAGCATGTGCAGCGCCCAGTTCACATGGAAGAGCGGAACGGGGTAGATGCCGAAGCACTGTTCGAATTTCTCCAGGAAAGCGTCCAGCACCTTCGTGCTGGTAGAGCCCGCGAGCATCCAATTCTTGTGGGGGCTCCACACCACTTCGCATGCCGAAGGCTGAGGCAGAGTCCGGCTGAAGAGCCAGTTCTGGATTTCCTCCTGCATGTTGAGTCTTTCCTGCCGCGGCGGCCACTTTCCGTCATGCTCGGCCTGGTACTTGAGTATCGCCTGTCTCAGGTGCTGCTTGAGTATGACGGCGGGGACCCTGCGCTGGTCCTGGCGGAAATTGAAGGCTACGTACTCCCCCTTATGATAGGAAGAGGTAAAACCGGCGCCGGTATCGAAGAAGTCGTCATAGGACGAGAACCCTGAAGAGTGCTCCTGGTCTTTATCGCATTCCTTGAAGCAACCCGCCATGAGCCTCTCATCGACGTAGCTCCAGAAATCTTCCGTCAAGGGCTCCGGTACGAAATAGCGGGTAAAAGTCGCAGACGCGGATTGAATTCCCATTAATGCCATCCTGTTCTATTGTGAGGTAGAAAAATTAGGCAACGACATCCGCATGCCGGATGCTTTCCGACGCACGGCATGCGGCAGTCAAGGCCTTGTAGCGAAAACGGCAGGGGCAGTCAATGGGAAAATGGGGCCGCGTCACGTCCCGGCAGAATTAAAACCTCACCGTTTTGATGATTTCCTCGTATTCCTTGACCTCCTCGGCCGTCAGTTCGCGCCGCAAGAGCTTTTTGTTGACCCGGATGGGGCTCTTTTCGTGCAGAGCCAGCGCGACGGCGTCGCTCGGACGGCTGTCGAAGGCAACCAGTTCGCCGCCCGATCGCACCATGACCCTGGCGAAGAACGTATTATCCATCACATCGTGGATCTCGATATGGTCTACCTCGACCCCCGCATGGCTCAAGATGGACAGATAGAGTTCATGGGTCAGGGGCCGCTTGGAATCAATCAGGCCCTTCTCCCTGGCGATGGCCGTCAATTCGGCGTCTCCCACGAACATGAGAAAGTAGTGGGTGGCGTCTTCGGATTCCTTCAGGATCACCATATTGCCCTGAGCGCGGTCGGTCTTGATGTACACTTCGGTTGCTACAATGAATTCGCCTTCATCCATGGATTTCCTCCCGATGATTATAAGGTTGTCTGCTATCTCAATTTATAGCATTTCCGGGTGTATTTTCAAGGAGAGGTCCGCTGCCGGAGGCGATTTGCGGCCGACGGTCCCACCCCGTTCCCGAGTACGGATTGAGTACGGAGATCCCGGGCGAAACCGGGAACAAGAAAAATCGCGAAGAAGAAAGACCGGGAAAAAGATCGGGCATGGTTCATGGAGTATGTGTTTTTTTGCAGGACGCCCTCAAGACTTCCCCTCCCCTTCCCGCATTCTTCTGACGTAAGTGGAAACCTGGCAAGCAATGCTCGCAACATCCTGCGATTCCGGAACAGCTTTCTCATGTTCCAGAAATCCGGGTAGCCCTTTCGGCTCGAGAACCCATACTTCCCTTCCCGTCGACTTTCACGTTCAATACACCCATCCCAAAAAGTGAGCGATTGCAGGCCCTTCAAGCACACATTGACCCCATGGCCTTTGAAATCAACGCATCGGGAGAACTCAGCCCCATTTCGTGCAATCTTATTGCGGAAAAATTTATTCAGTCTCCGAAGTTCAGTGATGATGATTTCAAGGAGTTTTTTGGTTGCGCCCCCAATCTTACGGGGAAATCGACCACGCTGGAATTCATAAGAAAAATAAGAAATGCCCACCAAACCTGGAGTTTATCTTACGAATGGAACCGTCTCATCCTGGATAGACGGTTGGGAGCAAAGCGGCTTGAGTGGACTCCACGATGGTCCACGGGAGGAGCGTCCCTTGAAGTTGAGCAGTGAAGATGCCGACTTCATCCAAGATCCAATACCTCCAGTACCATGTATTTGTCGTTCTTGTATTTACAGGGTAACCTTCTTTTACCTCACACCCAATTTACCAGGCTGAATTAAGGTACAATGCCCGAAAATTAACTCACTTCCGTATCTACCCAAACTCTTTCCTAGTATGGTAACTTTTTGATCTGGCTTCAGCGCTGCAATAGAGGAAACTTCATTATTTATGGCCATATAGCACTTCACAGTATCAAGGAAGATCAACCCTGAAGGTTTAAGCACAATGATGTATGCATTCTCCTTCAATCCTTTTCTCACTTCAAATACAAGACCATCAATGATAAATACTTTATCTTTGTACTTCATATCTCCTGCTGCTTCATTCTTATAATCTTCAATATATTTATCTACAGTTACAAGTTTAATCTTATCTCCATTAGCACTTTGAGCCTTTTGGGTATCATCTTTATCTGTATTCTTATCAGTAGAATTATCTACTTTAAACTCATTAGAACTATTCAAAAAATACACATGGCAGATACTGATTCACCCTCTTCGAACCAAGATTTACCTTCTTTATATAAATACACCATTGCTTTCTTGTACTTTTTCGATATATCTTCACTATCATCATAACTTGCACTATAAATTCCGTTAATATTATAATACACATCAATAGGATCAATGGAGATTTCAACTTCTCTTCCATTCACCTTAAGAAAAAGACTCCAATATCCCGCCGATCCTCCGGAATCTTCCGTCCGTATTATATCACCTATCACCGGAAAGCAGTTCGACTTTACCTTGCTATCCACTCTACCAAGCTCAACATCAAGTCTCCTTCTGAAATAACGGGAATTCTTCATAGCTACATGCGACAACAGGTTGATATCGTCCCATCCAGGATATTTTGCATCGTAATGTTTGAATAAGGAATCCGCTCGACTATAATTTGCCAAAGCGATTTCAACAGTGATATTCTCCAGCATATCGCAAGAACGCTCAGATTTAGAGTTATATTTCTCCAAAATACTGTCTATTGCATTAAGTTCTTCCTTGGAAAATCCTTCATCCAAATTTGCAGTGTACGCCTCATACGGAAACAGGAGGAAAAAAAGCAGTGATATTAACGCTATTGCTCTTATATTCATACCTATCCCTCTCTCTGATGGTTGTCACGGACTCAAGCGGAGAATGGACCAAACAGCGAGGAATGTCAAGGAGGATAGGTCAAGATGAACATAGACGATGATTTATTCCGGTATTTTGACACCACTAGTATATATACGCGCCATACAGCGGTTCAGCAATGGGGATCTGCCTTTTTTGCCATTGCGAATTGGAGTAGAATGTGGGGATCAGGTGGTGTCCGCTGAAATGGACTCCGGCTTTTCGTGCTCACCGGGTGCTTTCGTCGAGCCTCGGTGGAGACGGGATACAGCCTGGTTCCCGCGCCTGGCTGGACTGTTCATGCTTTGATTCAGGCTCGGAGGAAGGCGCCGGATCACACTGGGCGAGGCCTCAGCGGGGTTGCGTATAGAGCCTAAGGAGCTTTCACTCAAAGAACCTCATGAAAGACGCGATGGAAAACATTCAGGTAAAACCGACCCTGTTGGTAGCCCTGGGGGGCAATGCGCTCATCCGCAAAGGACAGGCGGGAACCATCGAAGAGCAGTTCCGGAACCTGCGGGTTCCCTTGCGGCAGATAGCTCGCCTCTCGGACCGTTACCGGATCATCATAACCCACGGCAATGGACCGCAGGTGGGAAACCTGCTGCTTCAGCAGGAGTGCTGTGATACGGTCCCGAGCCTGCCTCTCGAAATCCTCGTGGCTCAAACCCAGGGGCAGATCGGCTACATGATCGAATCGACGCTGGACAGCGCGCTCATGGAACTGGACCTCGACCGGAAGCAGCTCTTCGTAACCCTCCTCAGCTACGTCGTGGTGGACGAGAACGACCCGGCCTTCCTCGATCCCACAAAACCCATCGGACCGGTCTTCCCGGAGGAAATGGCGGAGCGGCTGCCGTTTCGCACTGTGAAGACGCCCAAGGGATACCGGAGGGTGGTGGCCTCTCCGAGGCCCATCACGATCGTGGAAAAGAATGAGATCAAGAAATTGATCGAGATGGAGTTCATCGTCATTTCGTGCGGCGGCGGAGGTAT
>CAYOVG010000184.1:5166-13513 GCA_964407285.1 uncultured Syntrophobacteraceae bacterium | reverse complement strand
GATACGATTTCATAATCGTCACCGGCGGCCTCGGCCCGACCCAGGACGACCGCACGCCGTACGCGGCGTCGCGGGCCTTCGCCCGGCCCCTGGCCACCGACTTCGAATACGAAGCCTGGCTCCGGAGCTACTGCGAGGAACGCGGCTACCGGTGGACGGCTGGGGCTGCCGGAATGGCGCTCCTTCCCGAGGGGGCGGCAAAACTCATCGGGAGCCGTCCCATGGCCGGGTTTTTTCTGGAGCACCTCGGCGTTCCATGGTACTTTCTGCCCGGAGTTCCCCACGAGATGCGGGAGTTGATGGCCGACCGGGTCATTCCCGACCTCGAGCGGCGCTTCCCGAACCGGACGTTCTACCTCAAGCGTATTCTCAGGGTGCAGGGGTTTCCGGAATCGGAAATCGGGGCGCGCCTGGAGGACCTCTCAAAGCGGACCCCGGACGTGGCTATCGGCTACCTCCCCCAGATCACCGAGAACTGGGTGACCCTGTTCGCGTCGGCGGAAAGCGATGCGGCCGTGCGTGAGCGGGTGGCGCGGGTCGAAGAGCAGGTCGTCGCCCTGCTCGGAACGGAAAACATCAGCAGCCGCAACGGCGAGGACATGGAAACCGTCGTCGGATTGAAGCTGCGCGAGAGGAACTGGAGGCTGGCCCTTGCCGAATCGTGTACGGGAGGGCTCCTGGCCCGCCGCATAACGTCCGTTTCAGGGGCTTCCGACTATTTCGACCGGGGGTTCGTAACCTACGGCAACGACGCCAAGGTGGAACTCCTCGGAGTTCCCCGCGATCTGCTCGAAGCCCACGGCGCGGTGAGCGCCCCGGTCGCGGAAGCCATGGCGCGCGGAGCTAGGGAGCGGGCCGGCGTCGACGCGGCCGTCGGCATCACCGGCATCGCCGGCCCGACCGGGGGCAGCGAGGACAAGCCGGTGGGAACGGTCTTCATCGCCTGCGCTACCGCCGCGGACGCGGAAGTGCGGAAATTTCGCTTCGGAGGATCCAGGGAGCACATCCGGGAGAAATCGGCCCAGGCAGCCCTGGTGCTCCTTTGGAGGAGGTTATGCCGACCATAAGGACGTTTATAGCCGTCGATATCTCCGAAAACAGCCGCCGTGCGCTTTCGGAACTGCACGGGGATCTGAGCGGGATCGACGCCGCGGTCAAGTGGGTGGATGTCCGGCAGATCCATTTGACCCTGAAGTTCCTGGGAAGCACCGATACCGCGATGGTTCCCGATATACGGGACGCCTTGCGGGAGATAGGGGCGAGGACGCCGCCGATTTCCGTACAACCCGCGGGCTGCGGGGCCTTTCCGACCATCAATCGGATGCGGGTGGTGTGGGTGGGGTTGCGGGGCGACCTGGAGGCGCTCGGCGCGCTCCGGCGGGAACTGGAAACTGCGATGATTCCTTTCGGTTTCGAAGCGGAGGACCGGCCTTTCCGGCCTCACCTGACGCTGGGGAGAGTAAAAGGAAGGAGAAACCTGCAGCCCTTACAGGAAGCCATTTTAGAGCGGCAAGGATTTGAAGCCGAGCCTTTCAATATCTCGGAAATTGTGTTATATAAAAGCGAATTGAGGCCGGAAGGGGCGCATTACAGCGTCTTATATCGTGCTCCCGCAGCCGGCCTTCCTCGAACGTAGCTTCAAATCCGATAAAACATACCAGGAAGGAAAGTTAATGACAGTTGCAGAAGAGCGACACAAAGCCATAGACGCCGCCATGTCCCAGATAGAGCGCCAATACGGCAAGGGGACCATCATGCGGTTGGGAGAGAGCGCCGGGAACGTCGAAATCCCGTTCATATCCAGCGGGTGTCTCTCCCTGGACCTGGCGCTGGGCATCGGAGGGGTGCCCCGGGGACGTATCGTGGAGATATTCGGTCCCGAATCCTCGGGCAAGACGACACTGGCGCTGCACGTGATCGCCGAAGCGCAGAAGACGGGAGGCCTTGCGGCCTTCATCGACGCCGAACACGCACTCGATATCCACTACGCGCGCAAGCTCGGGGTCCAGGTGGAAGACCTGCTGATCAGTCAGCCCGACTACGGGGAGCAGGCGCTCGAAATCGCCGAGATCCTGGTTCGCAGCAACGCCACGGACGTGATCGTGGTCGACTCGGTGGCCGCCCTCGTACCGAAGGCCGAGATCGAAGGGGAGATGGGCGACCCGCACGTCGGGCTCCAGGCGCGGCTCATGAGCCAGGCGCTGCGTAAGCTCGTCGCCACCATCAGCAAGTCCAAGACCTGCGTCGTCTTCATCAACCAGATCCGTATGAAGATCGGCACCATGTACGGTTCGCCGGAAACCACCACCGGCGGCAACGCCCTCAAGTTCTACGCCACCATGCGGCTGGACATCCGCCGTGTCGGTCCCATCAAGGAGGGGCAGGACATCATCGGCAACCGCACCCGCGTGAAGGTGGTCAAGAACAAGATCGCGCCGCCGTTCCGGGAGGTCGAGTTCGACGTGGTGTACGGCAGGGGCATTTCAAGGGAGGGAGACGTGCTGGATCTTGCGGTCGCGGCCAACGTGATCGACAAGGCGGGCACGTGGTACTCCTACAGCAGCGAGCGGTTGGGCCAGGGAAGGGAGAACGTGAAGAACCTCCTGCGCGAACACCCCGCTCTGCTCACCGAAATCGAAAACAAGGTTCGCCGGCACCACGATCTGGCCTTTGTCGTTCCTCCATCCTCCAATGGGGCGTCCAACGGGGCGGGGGAAGTGGCGGTCGAGTAAAGAAGGAGATCCATCCTACAATGAAAGCCAGCGAAATCCGGAAGGCGTTTCTGGACTTTTTCCAGGACAACAAACACACCATCGTCAAGAGTTCATCGCTCATTCCCCATGATGATCCCACGCTGCTCTTCACCAATGCGGGGATGGTCCAGTTCAAGCGCAGTTTCCTGGGAGAGGAGCGCAGGGACTATTCGCGAGCCACCACGAGCCAGAAATGCATGCGGGCCGGAGGCAAGCACAACGACCTCGAAAACGTGGGCCGTACGGCCAGGCATCACACCTTCTTCGAGATGCTGGGAAACTTCTCCTTCGGCGACTACTTCAAACAGGATGCGGTCGCCTTTGCCTGGGAGTTTCTGACCGGAGTGCTGAAGCTCCCGAAGGACAGGCTGTACGCCACGGTCCACGAAGGCGACGAAGGCATGGGGCTCGGCCCGGACCTGGAAGCCATCGGGTACTGGTCCGGGTATCTTCCCGAGGACCGCATCCTGAAGTTCCCGACCAAGGACAATTTCTGGGCCATGGGGGATACGGGACCCTGCGGCCCCTGCTCCGAAATCATCATCGACCAGGGGGACAAGATCGGCTGCGGCCGCCCCGACTGCCGTCCGGGGTGCGACTGCGACCGGTACCTTGAACTGTGGAACCTCGTGTTCATGCAGTTCAACCGCTTCGAGAACGGGACGCTGGAGCCTCTGCCGAGGCCCAGCATCGACACCGGCATGGGACTGGAGCGCGTTGCCGCGGTCCTTCAGCATGTGCCGTCAAACTACGATACGGACCTGTTCGCTCCCATGATGGCCCGGATAGAGGAGCTTAGCGGCCACAAGTACGGGGCCGACGCCTCGCGCGACGTGTCCATGAAAGTCATCGCGGACCATAGCCGGGCCGCGGCCTTCCTGGTGGGGGACGGAATACTCCCCAGCAACGAGGGGCGCGGGTACGTGCTTCGGCGCGTCATCCGAAGGGCGCTTCGCCACGGTCGGTTCCTCGGGCTCGACCGGCCCTTCCTGAACGAGGTCGCCGTGTCCGTGATGGACGCCATGCGGGATGCCTACCCGGAACTGCCGGAAAGCCGCAGCTTCATCACCCGCGTTATTCTGAACGAAGAGGAACGGTTCAACGAGACGCTCGACAACGGCCTGCGGCTTCTCCAGAGCGAGATCAGGGTGCTCGAGGAAAAGGGGCTGGAGACCATACCGGGGCATCTCATTTTCAAGCTGTACGACACGTACGGGTTCCCCATCGACATCATCACGGACCTGGCGCGGGATATTTCGCTTCGGGTGGATGAACCGGGGTTCAACGAACTCATGGAGAAGCAGCGCGAGCAGTCCCGCAAGCACTGGCGGGGAAGCGGCGAGCGGGATGTCTCCGAAGCCTTCCGCGCCCTTTCGGCGCGGGGCGTGAAGTGCGAGTTCACCGGGTACGAAGCCGTCGAGGGCGAGTCCTCCATCGTGGCCCTCATCGTCGACGGCGTGACGGTGCAAGAGGCGGGGGAGGGGACCGCCGTGGAAGTGGTGACGTCCGCGACGCCTTTTTACGGCGAGACGGGCGGCCAGGTGGGAGACCGCGGGGAAATCGGCGCTCCCGAAGGCCGGGTGTCGGTTTCCGACACGTTGCGGTTGCCGGGCGACCTGATCGTGCACGTGGGGAAGGTGGAACAGGGAATGCTGCGGGCCGGAGACCGGGTTCGCCTCAGCGTGGATGCCGGGCTGCGCCGGGATACGGCCTTGAATCATACGGCGACGCACATCCTGCACGCGGTGCTTCGAAACGTCCTGGGCGATCACGTGAAGCAGGCGGGGTCGCTGGTGGCGCCGGACCGGTTCCGGTTCGACTTCTCCCATTTTGCCCCGCTCACCCCGGAAGAACTGAACGCGATTCAGAGAGAAGTCAACCTGAAGATCATGGACAACCAGGAACTGCAGGTGCATGTGATGGACCTCGAGACGGCCCTCAAGAGCGGCGCGATGGCCCTCTTCGAGGAAAAGTACGGCGACCGGGTGCGCATAGTGGAGATTCCGGGGTTCAGCCGGGAGTTGTGCGGAGGCACGCACACGCACCGGACGGGCGACGTGGGGTCCTTCATTATCGTCGCGGAGACGGGCATAGCGGCGGGCGTGCGCCGGATCGAGGCCCTGACGGGGCGCGGCGCGATGGCCTACGTGAACAGGCTGGCCAAGACCCTGCAGGATGCGGCGTCGGTCCTGAAGACCAACCCCTTCGACCTGCCGGAGCGCATCGAGAAGCTCACGGCGCAGCAGAGAAAGCTCGAGAGGGAAATAGAAGCCCTCAAGGCCTCCATGGCGGCGAAGAAGTCCGCCGACCTGCTGGATGGCGCAAGGGACGTCGGCGGGGTCAAGGTGCTCGTGACGAAGGTGGAAGTGGACAACCCCAAGTCCCTGCGCGAGATGAACGA
Organism: uncultured Syntrophobacteraceae bacterium; assembly: GCA_964407285.1. GTDB lineage: Bacteria > Desulfobacterota > Syntrophobacteria > Syntrophobacterales > Syntrophobacteraceae > CAYOVG01. The sequence continues at coordinate 8,359 of CAYOVG010000184.1, read as the reverse complement.
CCGCTTCAAGGAGCGGATGAAGAGCGGAGTGGTGGTCCTCGGGGCGGCCCAGGGCGACAAGGTGTTCCTGCTGGCGGGGGTCACGCCGGATCTATCCAAAAGCATCCACGCCGGGAACCTGATCAAGGAAATATCCGGGGTGGTCGGGGGAAGCGGCGGCGGCCGGCCCGATATGGCCCAGGCGGGCGGAAGCAAGCCGGAAATGCTGGATGAGGCCATGGCCCTCGCGGAGAAGCTCGTGCTGGAAAAGCTGGCGGGGTAAGGAAAGACGGCTGGGACGGGGGACGGGAATACCGATGACGGGAAGGGCGGACGGGATGGCCGGAAGCCCTTCCTCCCCGCCCGTCGCTTCCCGCCGTCCGGTCTCAGATCCGGTCCACCCTGCAGGCCGCGAGCAATTCTTCCACGTCTTCGGTGAGCAATTCGAGATAGTCCTGCAGAGGATAGCGGGCGCCGCATTCACGGCAGCGCCAGAAAACGGAGCGTCAGGTTCGCACCAGTTTGATTTCGTTCCTGCATCTCTTGCATTCCAACGTCATATTTCCCAACGTCATCTCTCCTTCACATCGGATGTTTCCCTCTTGCGGTCGAAGGAAACCGTTTGGGGTTCCGGTTCGCGGCGCCATGGAGGTCCGCCCTCGCAGGTTTTGCGTACAGCGGCGTTTGAAGCCCCTCCCGCGGATTGGTATACATATACTTTCTTTACGGTTTCTTGACAAGCTTTCGGTTGACGGCGAGCGTCGGAACCCCGGATGCCCGGGGCAGGGCGATGGATGCATGCCCGGGGACCTTGCGGGATATGCCGGACTGGCCATGTTTCCTTCCTCCCTCAAGGGGCTGCCCGGCCCTGCCTCGTGCGCCGTTTCCTGCGCGTATATTAACTGCTTGCGTTTTCTTGGAATATGTTTACAATTGGGTTGTCAACCTGGCATCAGAGTGGCTGGCGTGCTGGTTCGCGTAGTTATTCCAAATATATAGCGAACCGGCGGCTGCCCGGTACCTGCCTGATTTCGGTATTCCTCTGAGACTTCAGCGGGCCGTAGAACTGGGAGAGATTAGTTTACAGACGTCATCATGGCCAAGATCTTATTATTCTTATTGCGTGCCTCTGTTATTCTGACTTCAATCATCAGCCCGATCCGGTAGCATTGGAGCGGAACGGCTATTCCGGTATCCCGGCGGATTTTCCGGACGAATTCCGACCGGAAGAAAATGGAGAATGCTTCCGGCGGTCGCCGGCATTCGGCGTTGTCTGGAAATGATCGGCCGAAAAATGGTATGCGCGGTGTGCGGCCGGATAGCTGTTGATGCTGATCGAGTTCGATCGCGTGAATTACTTGCCGGGCTTTGTTGCATGGGATGTCCAGGTTGAATTTGTCCATTGGGGCTTCGTCGTATGGTGAGGAGAAGAGTAGGCAGGCACACGTTTCCCAGGAAAGGAAGAGCATGAACATTTACGTTGGGAATATATCGTTTAAGACCACCGAAGAAGAATTGAGGCATGCATTCGAGGAGTTTGGAGAAGTAAGTTCCGCCAAGATCATCATGGACGCTTACACCGGTAAGTCCCGCGGTTTCGGATTTGTCGAAATGCCCGACGCGGAACAGGCGCAGGCCGCGATCTCGGCTTTGAACGGCAGGGACCTGGGCGGATCGTCCCTGAGGGTCAATGAAGCCCGGCCTCGTGAATCCCGTGGCGGCGGACGCCCCGGCGGAGGCGGCCGTCCGGGCGGCGGCGGCAGAGGCCCCGGGGGCGGCGGCGGCTATGGTCGTGGAGGCGGCGGTTACGGTGGCGGCGGCGGTAGAGGCGGCCGCGGCGGAGGGGGCGGTGGAGGGCGCCGTTCCTACTAGTCCCGGTCCCGGCGCCGACCGGCGCCGACATCGATAAAAACTGGCAGTGACTCGGATTTGGCGCCGGCATGGCCCGGCGCTGGTTTTTTGGTGTTTTCGATCCCGGGGACTGAAGCCTCCACCCGTTGCGCCGGTCGGGAGCAGCGATGACTGATCATCTCATTGATCCGGGGGCGCGATGAAATGGGACCTGGAACGGTTCTCGGCAGCAACATATTCAACAGCTTCTTCGTCATTGCGGTCGCGGCCGTCATCGCTCCCATTCATGCCGAATGAGGGAAGTCATCACGGCGCTGTTGTTCGAATCCGCGGCCGTTTTGCTGACCTACCCGGCCCGCAACGGCTTCATCCGGCGCGGCCGCGGGATACTGCTGCTCGTGCTGTATGCGGCCTATATCGCCACGATGGGCATGGGCGGGGGTAAGGCCGACGAGTCCATGAGTCCATCAGCCAATCGCCCTTGGGGACGGTTCGCAAGGGATGCATTTTGCTGAACGCTCCCTCGCTCCGGCCAGGCGCGCCAGGGCGGCGTAAGCGGAATTCCGCACCTCGGGGTCTTCATCGTTGTACATCACACACCGCAGCTTTTCGTAGATATGGGCATCGAAGTAGAGAGGATCGAGTTTCCCGAGCACGAGCGCAGCCTGCTTGCGGATTTCCCCGCTTTGGCTTAAGAGTTCCCACGGCTTCGTACCGTAATCGAGCGCATGGAGGCATACTTCCACAGCCTCGCTGGAATAGGGATCGCGATTGATTAGATACGATGCCGCCGTCAGTCGAGCGGGGTAACTTCGCAGGTCGCGGCAATCCTCGAGCGTCGCCAGGACACGTTCCACAACTTCGGCGGGTGGACCGCCCCTCCATTGCATCAGCGCCATGGCGGCGCCTACCCGGGACGACATGCGTGGGCCGTCCAGCAAACGGAAGACCCAGTCCCGTAGCTCGGGCTCGTCCGGCAGGCATGTACCGATATGGGCGGCTAGTGAGCGCCTCATCGTGTCCAAGTCAGTCTCTCCGAAATATGGAATTAGATCGTTGTGCCGATCGACGTCTGCTCCAAGCCATTCTTTGATCGTTTCCAGTTCAGCGGTCGAGATCTCTCCCTCATCCATCTGCACAAGTGCGCTGACAGCCGCCCAGCGGACATACGAGTCCGGGTCATCGATTCGATCGAGCACGGCTTTTCGCGCCTGCGCATCCGTGCTCACCGCACCCGATAGTGCGCTGACAGCCGCTTGGCGGACATCCGGGTCCGGGTCATCGATTCGATCGAGCACGGCTTTTCGGGCCTGCGCATCCGTGCTCACCGCACCCGATAGGGCGCTGAGAGCCGCCCGGCGGA
>CAYOVG010000184.1:0-5066 GCA_964407285.1 uncultured Syntrophobacteraceae bacterium | reverse complement strand
TTCGATCGAGCACGGCTTTTCGCGCCTGCGCATCCGTGCTCACCGCACCCGATAGGGCGCTGAGAGCCGCCCGGCGGACATTCCAGTCCGGGTCATCGATTCGATCGAGCACGGCTTTTCGCGCCTGCGCATCCGTGCTCACCGCACCCGATAGGGCGCTGAGAGCCGCCCGGCGGACATTCCAGTCCGGGTCATCGATTCGATCGAGCACGGCTTTTCGCGCCTGCGCATCCGTGCTCACCGCACCCGATAGGGCGCTGAGAGCCGCCCGGCGGACATTCCAGTCCGGGTCATCGATTCGATCGAGCACGGCTTTCCGAAATGCCGGAACCATCTGAAATTCCGATAAGGTCTCTATACCGGCCACTTGAAGGCCTGCATCTCCGGATGACCATACCGGCGCCAGGATTCCGTCATGGTCCGCCAAACCATCAACAACCAACTGGGCCAGGCATCGAATAATCTGTTCTGCAAGCGCGTACACTCTGGTTTGCAGACAGGCCGTGGCTCTTTGCACGAGGTCGGCCGGCATTTTCGGATCAAGGCCCACGCCATCCGCAGCAATCGCCAGCGCCAGCAACAAGTTCCGGCGCAGGTCGGGTTCCGTCTCATCCTCGCAGTCCAGAATCCGCCGCACAAGTTCCGTGACCTGGGAGCGACGCTGTTCAACCACCCCCAATTGTCCGGCGCTCAGAAGAATCGGTTCACGCCAGCGAGGATCGTGCAGGTGCGAACGCAGCAGTTCCCATCGCTCGTTGTCGTTCAGGCGGGCGATGGCTCGTCCTGCGAAGTACTCCTGGAACGTCAGATGCAAGAAGCCAAATGCGTCCTGTCCCCGTTCCACGATCAATCCGGCCATGTGACGCATATCGTGCAATAGTCGCTTGGCTTTGCCTTCGGCCTCGCGAATCTGGGCGCCCGTGGCGGAACCTTCGACAACTCCGGCCTCTTCCAGGTAGATGCGGGTCAGTTCATTGCGTAATTCGAGCTTGCCCGCTGTCCCGCTCGGCTTGTTCTCCTGAAGCCAGAGCGCCACCGAGATCAGGATACGTTGGGCATCGAGAGGGTCGATCATCTCCACGGATTGCTCTCGTGCTCCATAGCTGCGGGCGACGATCCAGTTTTCGATCAACGTGTTTGCGTAGCATTCGTAAAGCTTTATCCTGCGGTGCGGCAGACGCCCCACCTGCCTCCGCAAAAGCGCCAGCATGGTCAGCATGAGCGGATTGGCCGCCAGTCGCTGCACGCCGGCATTGCTGCGCACGTCGCCGAGCAGGTCCGCCTCGTGCTTGCGGGCCATGCTGAGTATTTCGGGCGTCGGTCCGGCATCCGTCGGAATGCCGTTTGCCCATTTCTCATACGCCAACGTCCATTTGTGAACGAATACTTCGATCTCCCGGGTTCGAAAGTCCAGCAGGCTCAAGTGCGGCAAATCTCCGCTGAGCGGGGCTTCGCGGTAGCCCACGAACCGGCTGGTCACGGCGAAGCGCACACCGCGCCCCACCCACTCGCCGATAATCGCGTTGACCTGTTCCGCCACGAGACCTCGCGTGCCCGTATCCAGCACTTCGTCCAATCCGTCGAAGAGCACGAGGGCTTCTCCGCATTCCAGCTTACGTTCGAACAGCGGACCGAGGCCGGGAAGACCGCGGCGACGGTCGTAGTACAATGCGAGAAAATCCACCAGGGAAAGGCCGGGGGAGGACCGGCGCATGTCGTCGAAAGCCGCCAGTGGAACGAAAATGGGCAGGCGGTTGGATTCGGCCGGAATAATGCCGAGGTGTTTCCGCGCTGCGGCCGGTCCTTTGGCGTATACGAGCGCCAGCAGGTGCAACAGCGTGGTTTTGCCGCTGCCGGGATCTCCCAGGATAACGAACGCGCGCCTGTTCGGTACATGAAGACTCTCGGAAATGGAGCGCCGCTCGGGAAGCTTGACGTTCCAACGTTCGCGGCGCAGGGCGTCCATCTGCCGCATCAACTCCCGTCGGGCTTCCGGGTCCTTGTCTTCCGCATCCAGAAGCAGGCGGCGTTCTTCGGCGCTGAAGGCATCCGCGGCTTCCGGCACTTCCGCTACGGCGCACAGTTCCACATATATGTCTTCAAGCCGCAGGTAGATCGGACGTCCCGTGCGCATCATCCCCTGGAAAGTCAGTAGGTCGAACCAACGGACGATATGTTGCCGGTAGCGTTTCTCCAGCAGGTTGAGATCCGCTTCCGTCGGGGTGTGCCCGATGATGGCCCGGCGAAGCCGGGATATCTCGTCCTGCAATCCCCGGAGAGTACCGTCATCCATGACGACGGTCGTCTTGAAGTCCGTGTTGATGACGACAGTCTCTTCGTCCTTGACCAGCACATCGTAGCCGTCCCCCTTCAGGTCGGCTACGATCCTTTCAAGCTTTTGAAGGCGTTCTCCGAAGGGGAGGTCTGAATTGGAATTCGGGATTGTCGCCGGTACAGCCTCCCTCCGGGTATCCGTAGCGGGTATGGTGACGGTAGCGCGTACCTGTCGCCGTCCGGACAACGGGACGTCGAAATGCGGGCGCGGCGGCGTCCCCCAATTTGCGTACGGGCGCCATGGAAGGTCCCTTGTGGGGCGTGATCGCGTATGCACGCGGATGGCGTTCCCCTGGACATGGAGCAGGTTGTAGAGACGTGGAGTGCTCTCATTTCTCTGCCTTGGTCCTGCGCACAGCGAACCGGCGGCGATGACCGGCAGGCGATAGTGGTGGTAGGTGTATTCATCGTAATTGGCGCGATGGGTGTGCCCGCACAACGCCAGGTCATAACGGGCGGTCACGATCCGGCCGAGTATGGAAGGTTCGAGGCAATCTACGAGTTCCGTCTTCCCCAGCCAGTTGAGATCATGGTGCCATACGGCGACTTTGAGCATGTCGTCATGGTCCGGCTGTTCTTCCCGGAGGCGCTCCTCGGCCTTGTGGAAAGCCTCTTCATGGATGATGCCCTTGAAACGCAGGTGGTCGATACGGTCACAGCTGTTGAGCGCCACGAAGCAGATGCCGAATTCAGGAAAGCTCCAGGTGTCGAACTGGTCCTTGCGGGCAACGGGATATTTCCGTCCATACACACGCTCGTAAAAACCGCTGAAGGGCTTCAGCCGTTCGGCGTACTTCTCTTCGTCCGTCCAGAAGTAGAACGAATCCTCTTTGTGCGTCAAAGCGGGGTCGACGCCGGATGGCTCACGCCGCCCTGACTTGAAGAGACCTTCGCTGGCATCCCGGTCAATGTCGTGATTTCCGGGCGTGAGGATGACCCGGCCCCAGTCGGGAACCGACAGTTCTTTCCTGAGTTCGTCGATCAATTTATAAGCATCATCGTACTCATCCGGTTTCGCGGATTGGGTGATATCTCCGGAGATCACCAGGAAGTCCGGTTGGGGCAAACCTTCTTCACGCTGCTGCTTCCCGAGATCTTCTCTCAAGGCTGAGAGAATGCTGAGGATGGAAACCGGTTCATCCGCGGTTCGATGAATGTCGGAGAGATGTAAAATCGTGATGCCCTTGCCGCCGTCAGACATACAGCGTCCCTTTTCAAAAGTGTCCGTGTCCGAACCCGAATCCATCGGCTTGGCCGGAGGGTATGGAGTTCCGGCAAAGCCGTCTCGGCTGGAAGCCGCAACCGTAAAAGGCAGTCCTCTCACAAAGCAGGCCTCCCAACCCTTCACGATCCGGCGGGTCACAACGAAGGATGAAAAACAATTCCGTATAAGCATCATTATGGAAACCGGACCGAGTTTACCTTTGTGTAACGGGCTTATCAAGACAATTGTGAGTGCAACGCTTCGCTTTTGCCCCACCCCGTTCGGCCGTCCCACGGGTGCTGCAAATGCTCGGCATACCCTCCCAAATGCCCGGTTTATCCCGAGTGTTCACCTATCCACGGATGTGGCGCACGGCCCGGAAAATGCCCGACGTCCGTGACGGGGAAGAAAGAAATATGACGATCATGAGGGAACAGGCCATTGATCACAGGCGAAAAAAGCGTTAATCTGTGCAGGTGGATCGGAAGTCTCTTCCCCGGTCTGGATCTCTTCTCCTGATCGAGGGAGTGGACATTGGGAAGAGAGACCGGTCGCCGACGGCCCTTTGCGGAAACGGTCCGGGGCATTGGGGGCTTCCATCGATGAGACGTTGATGCGGGTGACCCATCGGGTCGATCGACTGGGAGAGAAGACCCGTCGGGCTGTGGAAGCGTTGATTTTCACGAGTTTTGGTGAATCGAGGATTTGAGCCGGGTGGAATCGATGCGAGTGACTCCGGAATGCCTGCCCTGCCTGCGCCGCCTGATCGAGATGACGGCGGACGCCGCCTCCCCCGTGGACGAAGTCCGCGATAGGGCGGTTCGCGAGGCATGGGACCTGGTCATGGCGATGAAGGACGAACCCCTGTCCGCGGCCCATCTGGCCAACAGGTTCTTTCCCGTTATGAGGGAAGTTTCCGGGAACCCGGACCCCTTCGCCCGACGCAAACGGCGGGAGATGGCCGCCGCCTCGGTTCTCGCGGCCCGGTATGCGCCTCCCCCGGACGCTTCTTTCAGGCATTTTGTTTCTTTCGCGCTGCAGGGAAACGCCATCGATTTTTTCCGCTCCCTCGCGCAACTGGAGCACTGGCTGCAAAACCCCGTCCCCCTCGCCGCCGATGACATCGACCTCCTGGCGGACAGGCTGAAGGGGGGGAAACGGTCGGTCCTGTGGCTGGCGGATAATGCCGGAGAGGTCTTTTTCGATCTCCCCCTCCTGGCGACGCTGCGCCGAATGGGACACCGCGTGTTCTACGCCGTCAAGGGCGGTCCCGTCCAAAACGACGTGACCGCGCCCGACCTGGAAGGGACGCCGGATTGGCAGAAAATTTCCGCGTCGCTGGAGATCGTCGATACGGGGGCCGCGACGGTCGGCCTCGAATTCGATCGCATTTCCGAATCCTTTGCGCGCCTGTACGACACCGTGGACGTGATACTGGCCAAGGGCATGGGGCATTTCGAAACCATGGGCGGGACCGAAAAGGCCGGCGACCCGCGCCTCTTCTTTTTGCTCATGGCCAAATGCGGGC
>CAYOVG010000183.1:0-13602 GCA_964407285.1 uncultured Syntrophobacteraceae bacterium | reverse complement strand
ATGAAAATTTCGGGCAAAATCGCCCTTTCTCAAAAAGTTTGAAGATCTCCTCCGACCCACCCTCCTAAACCTCATCTTCAAACTTTTTCAACTCCCCCCGAAAACCGGGAAAAACGGCATAACCCCGCACCACCACGGGCTTTTCTGGAAAAAAGGGCCATTTTCAAAAAGTTTGAATGAGATCGGACCCCCTCCCAGTGTCGATTCCATACAAACTGTGTGCTAATGCGATCAGCGCGCCCGCCGATCTCGAGGAGTTGCATCCGGATGAAGCCGAAGGCCAGGAGGTGAAGCCGGAGATCCCGGTGGAAGAGGGATTCAGGTACGACTCAAGTATTCCGGATGAAGCCGAAGGCCAGGAGATGAAGCCGGAGGGCAGGAGGGATGGATTTCCGCGGGAGGCGGTATGGGGAGGCCGAGGGAATCGGAGGTCGCGCTTCAGCATTCCGCAGGGCGGGTGTATTCCCTCCGGAGACGGCGTCGGAAGTGGACGCATATCTATTTACTTTCGATGTCGAATATAATACAAGTACAAACTCGTATACCATAATATTCGGATAAATAACACCTTTTACCTGATGAACAGAGAACAGAAACTCACGGGTATTAATTTTCCATGGCATATTGCGCGTCCGCGCGTGCAACCGCGCCTGTTCCAAAGCGCATGAACGTGAATCGAGCCGACGGTGCGGGGAGGTGTTTCCGTTACCGGTTCGGAGGTGTTTCCGTTGCCGGTCCGAAAAATTCCACAAGAAAAGGAGGTAGATGCCATGAAGAAGCTCTGACAGGGTATGGAAAAGGACACGCTAACTGGTCGAGCCGCCGGCATCTCCGGTAATTCGGCCGTTCATTCCCGATCGATCGGCGCACCTGAGCCGATGAATCGGATTACTTTATAAAGGCCATGTTGCGATGGCATAAGGAGGAGGATGAAGATGAACATAACGATGCGGCGCGCATTGACCATTTCCATAACTATCCTGCTTACCGTATTGCATGTAGGTGCGGCAGGCGCCACCGGCTACGAGATAATCGACCTGGGTACTCTCGGCGGGAACGAAAGCCATGCCTATGGGGTCAACAGCAAGGGCCAGGTCGTCGGTTCTTCCATCACCGCGGATAACCTGAACCACGCTTTCTTGTATGAAAACGGCGCGATGGTCGATTTGGGCACCCTGGGCGGCAGTATGAGTCGCGCCAAAGCAATCAACGAAGCCGGACAGATTGTCGGAGAATCCCACATATCCAATGGCGAGCGCAGGGCTTTCCTCTATTGGAATGGAACCATGTCGAACCTGGGAACGCTTGGCGGCTCGGTCAGCGTCGCATACGACATCAATGATAACGGGGTTATTGCAGGAACATCCTATAACACCTCGACGTACAACCGGAGGGGCTTCGTCTACAGTAATGGAGTCATGACCCCGATCGAGTACCCCAATGTCGGCTGGATGCTCACATACGGAGAGGCAATAAACAATAGCGGGCAAGTTACCGGATGCGGCTACAATTCTCAATTTCCTTATGCCCGTGGTTACGTATGGCTCAACGGCGTGTTTCAAATCAAAAGCATGGGTACCTTCGGAGGGTCCTATTCAACCGGCATGGGAATCAACGACCAGGGGGTAGTGTGCGGATATGCGGACAATTCCTCCGGGTACTCGCATGCGTTCAGGTACGAGATGGGAGGTTCCGGCAGCCTTGAAGACCTGGGGACCTTGGGCGGAAACAACAGTTGGGCGATGAAAATCAACGGATCAGGCTCCATCGTGGGCTATTCCGAGACGGCCGACGGAGAAAAGCGCGCTTTCGTCTGGAATGAAACTCAAGGCATGATCGACCTGAACTCCCTGCTGCCCGAAGGCTCCGGCTGGGTGCTCGAAGAGGCGATGGGAATCAACGATCTCGACGAGATTGTCGGTTCGGGAAGGATAAACAACGAAACCCATGCTTTCCTGCTGAGAAAAGCAAGCGTGACAAATACGCCTCCGATCGCCGACGCCGGTTCCGACCAGGTGACGAATGAAGGAGCTTCGGTCACCCTGAACGGTTCGGGCAGCACCGATCCCGACGGAAATCCCCTGACGTATTCCTGGATTCAGACGGCCGGCATCGCCGTCGATCTCGATGTAGCCGACCCCGTCCATCCGACCTTTACCGCCCCGACGGTGGGGACCGGAGGGGAGACTTTGACCTTCCAGCTCATCGTCAACGACGGGGAGGCGGACAGTGAACCCGCGATCGTAAACGTCACGGTCAAGAACGTCAACCACGCCCCCGTGGCCAGGTCCGGCAACGCCCAGACGGTGCAGGAAGGCTCTCCGGTCGCTCTGGACGGTTCCGGAAGCTATGACCCCGACGGGGACAGCCTTACTTATTCGTGGACACAAGTGAGCGGCCCCGCGGTCAGTCTTTCCGGGGCCGATACGCAAATCCCCGGCTTCATCGCTCCCTATATCACCACGGCCGACGCCGCGCTGGTGTTTTCCCTAACCGTCAGCGACGGGACCGACACCTCTGCCGCCGACCAGGTTACGGTGACCGTGGAGAATGTAAATCACCCACCGGTAGCCGATGCCGGAGTGAACCGGACCGTGACCGAATGGAGTCCGGTCACTCTCGACGGGTCCGGAAGCACCGACCCCGACAACAATCCTTTGACCTATAGCTGGGAACAGACCGGCGGGACGCCGGTGGCCCTCTCGGATTCCACTTCCGTAAGCCCGACCTTCACGGCGCCGCAGGTCGGTTCGGGTGGAGAGACGCTTCAATTCGAACTGACGGTGACCGACAGTTGGGGAAGCGCCGATACGGCTTCGGTCGATATCCTGGTGCAAAATATCAACGATCCCCCGATTTGCGCCAACGCCTACGCCGATCCCTCTTCGATGTGGCCGCCGAACCACAAGATGGTCGCCGTCAGGATTTTCGGAGTAACCGACCGGGATAACGACAAGACGACAATCAGCGTAACCGGCGTGACCCAGGATGAGCCCATAAACGGCCTCGGCGACGGGGACACCTCTCCCGACGCGGTCATTCAAAGCGACGGTTCCGTCCTGTTGCGCGCCGAGCGGGCGGGCAAGGGCAACGGCCGGGTTTACTCCATTCAATTCACGGCAACCGACCAGTATGGTCAGAGCTGCAGCGGCAGTGTTGCGGTAACCGTGCCTCACAATAAGAAGGGGGCTGCGGTCGATAGCGGACAAAACCACGATTCATTGCAGTAACCGGCAGTTGCGGACAGAGCCGGCCACGGCTCTGTCCGTCCGATTGTGTCATTGCCGTTGGTCCGTCGTTTGTCTCCGTGTCGTTTGTTTCCCGGTGGAGGCATGCCGGGTGGGGGAGGCGGGGACGAAACCCCGCCCCACCATCGGTCCGCCGGCCCTCGCGGGCAGGGCGTCGAATCAACGCCCATGCGCCGCGCGGGAATGACGGTGAGTCCTCTCGATCATCACCTCAAGCACACGGCCCGTGGATCATGCCCGTATTCACGGCCCGGTCGCGGCCGGCCCCGGTCGCGACCGGCAGCCGTAACCGCGCAAAAGTTCGGATGAGACTCGATACATTTCTGTTGACACGAGGACTGCGATCAACTAGAAGATCAAGCGATGTTGTTTGAGCGATGTATTTGTATGCCGTCAGGTGCTTTTTAGCTTAAGAGGGAATCCCGTGCAAATCGGGAACGGTCCCGCCGCTGTGAACGGGGACGAAACCCGGCAAGACCACTGCTTTGCGGCTGCAAAGCGGGAAGGGCCGGGGAGTAGAGCGATCCGTGAGTCAGAAGACCTGCCTGATGCGTGTTGGTGAGTCGGTGCGTGGAGATACCCGATGAACCGCCGAAGGATCAAGTGAACCAGGGTGCAATCCTCAGGGCCGAAAGGCTCCGGGGATTTTTTTTTTGCTCCTGCCTCCGGAAACCTCCGTCCGGCCCGCCTGCGAGTCTCTCTCCCAACCGCTTCGCCGTTAACCTTTCCAACCGTTGCGTCGCTCGTGAACCACGGTGAACCACACGGTTTACGGGCGCTTTTTTCCGTCGATGGAGGTGCTCCATGAAGAAGGGGATGATCCTGTACGTTACCGAAGGCAAGGAAGAAGTTCCGCTGAAAGGGGTAAACGACCTGGTCGAGACGTCACGGTCTCTCGGGGTCAGCGCTGTTTCAGTGGCGACCTCGGAGGAAGACGTCGTCTATGGATGGTGGCGCCTGGCCGCCAGGGGAATGCAACAGGTGCTTTTCATGGCTGTGGCCTACGACCCGGACCTGGACAGATTCGAATCGCGGGGCAAACCTCTGCTGCTTTGCGGATGAGCATGAAGTGACAGTCTGAAGAGGGGAGGAGGTCTCATGCCCGTGCACGTTTCTCGCTCCGGGCATGCCGCCGGGAACGAACGGCTTCGCGGGATATTCGTTCCGTACAGTCCGTACAGGTTGATGTTGACCCTGGCGTTGACGTTGATGTTGATGCCGATAGGGATGTCGGCGCTGCCGGTACCGGGAACGGCGGATGCGCTTGCCGCTTATCCGGTCGAGTTCACCGACGCGGGCGGCGCGCGCATTTCCCTGTCCGGCCCGCCGCAACGCGTGGTTTCGCTGGTCCCCGGCATAACGGAGATCCTCTTCGAACTGGGAGCGGGCGATGCCGTCAAGGGCGTCACGTGGCATGACACCTTTCCCCTGGATGCCGTCAGAAAGGAGGTCGTCGGCGGATTTCTCTCGCCGTCGCTCCAGCGTATTGAAGCGCTCACCCCCGATGTCGTCTTCCTTTCTTCCCCGCACCGGGAGGCGCGCGACCGTTTTGCGGCGCAGGCTTGCCGCACGGTGCAACTGGAGTGCGGTTCCATCGCCGACATTTACCGCAATATCGAACTCCTGGGGGCTATTTTCGACAGGGAGGAAAGGGCCGCCGAACTGGCCGGGAGAATCGGGAGCGAGTTGGACCTGGTTGCCCGCAAGGTATCGAAAATACCGGTGGAGGATAGAAAGAGGGTCATCCGGATCATGGGGCGCGACGAGGTGACGACGCCGGGTGACGACTCGTTCCAGAACGAGTTCATCCGCGCGGCGGGGGGCGTTCCGCCCCGGTTGGGGAGGAAAGGCGGCGTGGTCGGGATATCGCTGGAAGAGTGGAAGAGGTTCAACCCGCAGGTGATCTACGGGTGCGGGGGCGATAAGGAGATCCAGGAGAAGTTTTTCTGCCTGCCCGGCTGGCGCGATGTCGACGCCGTGCGAAACGGCCGCATCCACTACTTTCCGTGCGAACTCACCTGCCGTGCGTCCGCGCATGCGGGCTACTTCGTCGAATGGCTGGCTTCGACCATCAACGAGGAAGCGTTCAGCAAGCCCGAAAACCAGGTGCTGGAGGATAGGGTCGTCGCCTCCGTGCCCGTAGACCTGCCCCTGGAATACGTCAAATCCGCACGGGTGGATGAAGCGACCGTCTTCGACTTTCCCAGCCGTACGCTCATCGTGGATTTCAAGGAACCGTTGCGGGTCCTTTCGACGCTCGAGGGGGAACGGACGGGCGTAACGTCCGTGGGCAACCACGGAACACCGCCGCCGTGCTGGGGCATCAGCCACAGGATCGGCCTCGACGGCTCCAGGGACCGCATCTACAGGGCCGTCGGGAAGCGGCGGGAGGACTGCAGCCTGCTCTTCACCGGGGCCGACATGCGAAACCTGTCCGTGCGCGAAGCCCGGTTCAGGGAGATGGCCGTCTACGCGCTGGTGACCGCCGGAGTGCAGGGCAACGCCGTCCGGATGTCCAGGGACGAAGGGCGCTACTACGAACCGGGCACCATCAACATCATTATCCTGACGAACATGCAGCTCTCCCCGAGAGCCATGGCGCGGGCCGTGATAAGCGCCACGGAGGCCAAGACCGCGTCCCTGCAGGACCTGGACATACGCGGCGGCGACGACCCGTTGCGGTGTCAGGCCACCGGGACCGGGACCGACGAGATGATCGTCGTTTCGGGGCGCGGCAGACCGGTCGAGAACGCCGGAGGCCACTCCAAACTGGGCGAACTCATTGCCCGCGCCGTCCACGACGGGGTGACGGAAGCCGTTTCGAAGCAAAATGCCGTCACGCCGGAGCGTAGCGTATTCCATCGACTAAGGGAGAGGGGAATCAGTCCCGACGCTCTCGCGCGCCGGTGCTCGCGCCTTGCCGGACGGGACGGCGCGGGCGGTTCCGGCGCGGGCGGTTCCGGGGTGGACGACGGGTCGAAGGCGGCTCATAGGTTCTTGGAGCGGTTGGAGGAGATTTTGCTGGAACCGCGCCACGCCGCATTCGTTGAAACCGCATTGGCGCTCAGCGACCAGCACGAAAGGGGCCGGGCGGCCGATCCAGCCGCATTCGACGAGTGGCGCCGCCGGATTGCCGACGATATAGCGGGAGGACCGGTTGGGGAGTGGAAGGAGTTTCTCTCCGGGGAGGACATTCCGGTGGTTGTGAGAATGAGCCTCAATGCGTTGCTGAACGGAATCAGCGGCAAACAGGATCGGACCCGGGGGGCCCGGTAACGCGCGAACGAAAAGGATGGAGAGAGAGGGAATCCCGCGATGCAAACCAGCAGTTATGTGCGTCAACAAGTTAAACATCGGTGCTTTGTCTGCTTTCCGGTTGTGATTGCCCTTTTATGCGTGGCTGCCGTTTCCTTCGGGTCCGTATCCCACGGCGAGACGGCTTCGGAGGAAGCGGCTCAAGATGCGGAAGCCGCCGGGGAACCCGCGGCCGCCGCGGCGACCGCGGACCCGTTTCCCGACAAGGCGCGGGTCCGTCATGCGCGGGGATTCACGATCGAATACCATGACGGGTATAAGAAGCTCGAAGTGCTGTCCCCATGGCGCGATGCCCGCGTCACTTTCACCTATCTTCTGACGCCGCGCGGCCGGAAGGTCGAAAACCTTCCCCGGATTCCCGGTTCAATCGTGGTCGAAGCGCCGGTGCGCCGTATGGCGCTCGTCAGCATGACGAACGCGCCATTCTTTCCGATGCTTCACATCGAAGAGGCTCTTGTCGGAATCGCGGGCTGCCGGCGCATCAACACCCCCTCCATCGTCGAGAGAATCCGCCGGGGCGATATTTCGGAGATCGGGGCCGGCATCGACGACGGCATGGCCAGGCAACTCAACATGGAGCAACTCTATGTGCTCCAACCCGATGTCGTTGTGGTCTACGGCACGGGAATCCCCGAATACGATCACCATCCGAAGCTGCTCGAAGCCGGTTTCAGGGTCGTGATGGACGCGGGATACATGGAGTCCACGCCGCTCGGCCGTACGGAATGGATCAAGTTCCTTGCCGCGTTCTTCAACAAGGAAGCGGAGGCGGAACGGATTTTCGACGAAATCGCGCAAGGCTATGAGGCCCAGGCGGAGAAGGTCAAGGATGTGAAGCGCCGGCCCACCGTTTTTCACGGAATGAGATTCGGGAACGTGTGGTACATGCCGGGAGGAGATGGGTACATCGCCCGGTTCCTGAGGGATGCGGGCGCGGACTACGTCTGGAGCGACGATGCGTCGAAGGGCAGCATGCCGCTCAGTATGGAGAAGGTCCTGGAACGGGCCAGGGACGCCGAGTTCTGGCTGGAACCCCGCCTGTGCCGTTCCCTGGAAGAACTGCAGGGATTCGATGATCGCCACGGCCTTTTCCGCGCCTTCAGGACGGGACGGGTTTACAACAACGATGCCGTGGTATCGCCGGGAGGCGGGAACGACTTCCGGGAAACGGGCATGGCGCGGCCGGACCTCGTGCTGGCTGATCTGATCAGTATCTTCCATCCCGACCTGGCTCCCTCGCACCGGCTCACCTGGTACCGGCGCCTTCCCGCCCGTGCGGACGGGGGAAGCTGATGCGATTCTTCCGCAATCTTCCAAAATGTTCCGAGGCGGTTCCCGCCGCCGTTCCCCATTGCATCCCACGCACGGGAACGCTCCCGTGGCTCGTGCTCCCGTGCGCCCTGGCGGCCGCATTCGTTTTGGAGCTTTCCCTCGGCCCGGTGCTCATTCCTTTCGAGAGCGTCGTCTCCATCCTGCTGGGGCATGAAGACGCGCCTGAAGGATGGCGGAAAATCGTGCTGTTGTTTCGCCTGCCCCGCGCGGTCACGGCCGTGCTTGCGGGGGCCGCGCTGGGGATTGCCGGTCTCGAGATGCAGACCCTTTTCCGCAATCCGCTGGCGGACCCGTTCGTTTTGGGCATCAGTTCCGGGGCCGGGCTCGGAGTTGCCGTCGTCGTCATGGGGGCATCGGGCCTGGGACTCGATGTGGCGATCGGGAAGTCGGGACTGACGGCGAGCGCGTCTTTGACCATGGCCGCGACCGTCGGCGCGATGTCGGTCATGAGTATCGTTCTCGGGGTCGCGCGCAGGGTCGAGAGCAACGTGACGCTTCTCATCATCGGCTTGATGTTCGGCTACATAAGCAATTCGCTGGTCGCCATCCTCATGCAGTTCACCCTCGAGCAGCGGATGCACAGCTATATCGCCTGGACGTTCGGTTCCTTCGCGGGGGTGACGTGGAAGCAAATTCCGCTCTTTGCCGTGACGGTGACGGCCGGTCTCGTGCTGGCCCGGGTGCTGGCCAAGTCTCTGAACGGCTTCCTGCTGGGCGAGGGGTACGCCCGGAGCATGGGCGTGAATGTGCCCCGAGCCCGGTTCCGGATCATTGGAGGGGCCTCCCTGCTGGCCGGGACCGTCACCGCGCACTGCGGTCCCATCGGGTTTCTGGGAATCGCGATCCCGCACCTGTGCCGCCTTCTCCTCAAGACTTCCGACCATCACGTCCTTGTGCCCGCGGTAATCGTGCTGGGGGCCACACTGGCCCTCATGGCCGATGTGCTGTCACAGGTACCCGGAAGCGGCATCGTCTTCCCGCTCAACGCCGTGACGTCGCTCATTGGGGCTCCCATCGTGGTCGTGGTGATTCTCAACCGCCGGCGCGCCATGGAGGCCGGCGCATGACCGAAGCGTCAGTCCATTCCACTGGGTGCTCCGGGTCCGGCGACGCCGTTGCCCCGGGTGCTTTCGTCGCGCCTCCATTGCCTCCATTGCTGGAAACGAGCGGCCTGGCGATAGGGTATGCGCGGCCCCGGCAACCCGCCCGGATTGTGGCCGGGGGAATCAACGCGGTCCTGAACGGCGGGACGTTCGTCTGCCTGCTCGGCCCGAACGGAGCGGGGAAAACGACACTGATCCGGACGCTCACCGGGATGCAGGCTCCGTTGAGCGGGTCGGTCCGGGTGGACGGGGAACCGCTGACGGCGCTTCCCTCGCGCGCGCTGGCGCGGCGCATGAGCCTGGTGCTTACGGACCGGGTGGATGTGGGCATGATGCCGGTTGCGACCCTGGTGGCTCTCGGCCGCCACCCCTACACGGACTGGGCGGGCAGGCTCCGGCGGGAGGACGAGGAAGCGGTGTGGCGCGCCATGGCGGATACGGGCATCGAGGAACTGGCCCAACGGCCCGTCTGCCGGCTCAGCGACGGCGAACGGCAGAAGGTGATGATCGCCCGCGCGCTGGCCCAGGAGCCGCGGATCATGATCCTGGACGAAGCCACCGCCTTTCTCGATCTTCCGCGCCGCGTCGAGTTGATGCACCTTCTGCGCCGTCTGGCTCACGCCGGAGGACGGGCCGTTCTTCTGTCCACGCACGACCTGGACCTGGCCCTGCGGTGCGCCGACCGGTTGTGGCTCCTGCCCCCCGGAGGGCCGCTCCGCGAGGGGATACCCGAGGACCTGGCGATGGGAGACGCGTTCGAGGATGCTTTTTCCGGCGCGGGAGCGCGCTTCGACAAGGCGTCCGGAGCTTTCACGATGGAAGTCGGGGAGGGGGCGTCCATAGCATTGAGAGCGGACGGGGTGGCCGGAATGTGGACGTACCGGGCGCTGGAGCGCGCGGGCTACCGCGTGGAGACGGACGGCAAAGCCGATGTGTGCGTTGAAGCATTGGTGGAACACGGTATTACGGCGTGGCGGATTCGCGGCCGGGACGGGACCTTCGAATCGCTGGAAGCGTTGCTGGAGGGTCTAGCCCGGATTATGCGACAGTCGCGGTCTGCGGGCTCGCCGTGAGACCGCGGAGCACCCGGCGTCATCCCCACGCCGGCGGGAAGCCCCGTGACCGGTTCCTTGTCGGGTCCGGCCGGCGGACCGGACCGTCTGAACTCCTCTATTACCGGCCCCTACCCGAAGCGCGGCGCTTGCGGGACCTCTTGATTTCATACATCGCCTGATCGGATTTTTCGATGAGAGTTTCCAATTCGGCCCCGTCGTCCGGAAAGACCGCCGCTCCGATACTTGCCCGCAGGTCAATTTCGTTTTCCTCGAAGTGAAACGGCCCGGAGATCCCTTCCTCCAACCGGCGGCGCATCGGCTCCACATCTTCCCGTCTTTCGATCTTGTACATGATGATTCCGAATTCGTCTCCGCCCAATCGGGCGACGGTATCGGATTGCCGGGCTACGTTCCTGATGCGCGTCGCGAACTCCCTTATGGGCGCATCGCCCGCTCGATGGCCGAGCCGATCGAGCTCTATCCCGCAACTCCTTCGCGCCGGAACACGCGCGCAACCAATATGTATTATCCTCCCTCCCCAGCATGAACCCGTTGCCGATCATGGCCATTTTGCAGTATCCGTCCGCAATGCGCAATACCTTGAATCGATGCTTATGGGCGGGCGACGTGAGATTTCATAGAGAAAAGCGGGCCCTTGCGCGTCACGAAAGAACTGGAACGGCCGGACCCGTCCGCAAGGGGCGCCGAAGCGCCCCCGTTGCGTTGGATTGGACAATAGACCCGGTTTCTCAGAAGCTCAGTTTCAACCCTCCGTAAAGCCACCTGCCGGGCATGAGGTACCCGCCTTCCGTGTACTCCTCGTCAAAGAGGTTTTCCACTCTCATGTAGACCTCGTAATGATCGAGGAATTTGTATCCCAGCGACGCATCCACCGTTACGACATCGGGCTCTCTCCACCTTACGTTATTGTAGTTGGGGTCGTAGAGAGGTACGATCTTCTCGTCCTGCCACACGACG
This sequence comes from uncultured Syntrophobacteraceae bacterium, assembly GCA_964407285.1. Taxonomy (GTDB): domain Bacteria; phylum Desulfobacterota; class Syntrophobacteria; order Syntrophobacterales; family Syntrophobacteraceae; genus CAYOVG01. Next base: position 2,571 of record CAYOVG010000183.1, on the reverse strand, counting down.
CGGACCGCTCCGGTCACTCCGTCGAACGGAAACACCATGACCGCGCCGCTCACCTTATTGCGCGGCAGGTACTCTTTTCGCACATCATCCGAGGTCGTGGAGTCTTTGTACCGGGAATCGGCATAGGTGTAAGCCGCGCTGAGCTTGAGCCACTTGAACGGGGCATAGTCGATGTATGTCTCTATTCCCTCCGTGGCGGCTTCATTGGCGTTCTCGTACTTGTTGGCGAACCCGTCGTGGATGATCAGGTCGTCAAAGTCGGTATGAAACCAGGTAAGACCCAGTGTGAGCTTCCTGTTCAGGAAGGATTGATCGATCCCGAACTCGTAGCCGAGGCTCTCTTCGGGCTTCAGGTCGGGGTTGCCGATCGTTATGAGCCTCCCTCGCGACAGGTAGCCTCCATGGATTTCGTAGAGCGAAGGGGTCCGGTACCCGGTTCCGAAGTGGCTGCGCACCTTCGTTCCGAACTGCTTGAAGATATAGGCGGCGGATGCTTCTCCCACGAACTGCGAATCGAATTTTTCGTGATCGTTGAATCGCCCGCCCGCGGACAGGAGAAGCGATTCGTCGAGGAACTTGAACCGCGCTTCACTGAAGAGATCGTACATGTACCAGTCTTCCTCGTACAGGACGGGGGTGTAGTCACCGGCATTCGGATTGCGGGGTTCCTTGCCGTCGTAGGTCGAGCGTTCGTAGTCCGCTCCAAAGATGACGGTGAGCCATTCCGCGGCGTGCAGGTTCTGCTGCATCTCCAGGTAGCTCGTCGTGCCGTCGTAGTTGGACTGGTTACCCTTGACATTCGACCAGAAGTAGCGCCGTTCGGTTTCGCCGTACGAACCTTTCAACGAGTAATCCCAAACGGGGGTGACTTCGTGCGTGAACGCCAGTCCGTACTGGGATATGAAGCCCTCGCGATGTTTGTCGGGGTCGGCGAGATTGGTGATGACGTTCCCCGCGGCGTCGAGACTCGGACTCACCCTGCTCAAAGCCACATCGCTGTCGTATACGATGGAGCTGAACTCCAGGGCCATTCCGGGCCCGGGCCTGATGCCCGCCCCGGCGGTAAAACCGAGGTTGTCGTAGTTATACCCGTTGCCGCCGCCGTTTTTCTCCCCGTCCGAGTGAACCAGGAGCGGGTTGAAATCGAGATAGAACATGTCCTGTCCGTAGTAGACCCGTCCGTTTTCCGTGAACGTGTTTCTGTCTCCGAATTCACTGCGGATTTCCCAGCCGAAGCCCTGTTTCCATTTTTCGGGGATGATGTTGACGACCCCCCCCATTGCCTGCGATCCGTGGAGGGTGCTCTGAGGTCCCTTCAGGACCTCCACTCTCTCGAGGTTGCCGGTGGTGAAAAGGTTCTCGATGAAGTATTGGAGAGTGCTCTGCGTATCCGCGGCATCCCTGAGGGGCATGCCGTTGTATTGAAACTGAGTGTGTTGCGTTCCGGCGCCGCGTATGCTGATATTCGACCACTGTCCGGGACCTCCCTGACGCCTCAGGAACACACCGGGTTCGCCGTCGAGGAGTTCCGGCAGGAAGTACTGCTCCAGCGCATCCCGTTCGGCCGCGGTGACCACGCCGACGCTCTTGGCCAGAGTGGAAAGCGGCGTCTCGATTCTGTCCGCCGTCACGACGACGCCTTCGAGATCGGCGGAGGCGGCGGTGTCGCCTTCCTTCGGCGATGTGCCGGTCGCTCCGGAGCCCGGATCGTCATCCGTGCTTCGAGCCGTGGTCTGTTCCTCGACGGCGGTCGCCCGGACATCGGCAGCCGAAGCAAGCGGACAACTTCCGTCGAGTGCCGGCCAGAAGAACAAAAACAGTGAAATAACCGATAAACATACCCCTCTTCTCCACATGAGCATCCTCCTCGTGATGTTCCAGGCGGACGGAGAAAAGCGGTAAGATCCGACCCCGCGGATTTAACAGCGCCATGCCGTGAAGGGCGTTGAGGAGCCCCTCAAAAAAAATCCCGGATCAGAAAAACATCTGATCCGGGATTTCCCTTTTCATCCTCAGAATCTCAGGCCGCACTCCATTCCGCGAAAGTGGCCCGGTGTGTTCAGGCAGGTCTTCTGACTTCCCCGACCTTCCGGCGGCCTTCCCATCGCGATCGGTCGCGACAGTGGCGCACTCCGGCCGAAAGGTTTCCTCGTCACCCGCGGGTGAAAAGAGGAGGGGTTACAGCGGCGGGTCCGTCCCCGATTTTCACGAGGTTCCCTATTATGCTCCTCCCGGAGCACCTGAACGCTACGTATATAAAAAAAACAATACAGCGACTACTATTCATATTGCGGGATATAAGTCAAGCGGAAAACGTCCTGGAGCCTGTTGAAAGCACCAGAAAAGACTGTTGTAGTAGGTGTCAAATAATGCTGTCGTTCGGCATGAGAACAAACCGTACAGGCGAAAAAGCGAGAAACAGGAGAGAGCGGCGGGCGAAACGAGAAGGGTTTTGCCGGTGGCTGAACGCAAAAGGTTTTTTTACTTGTTCCGGATCAAGGAGAACGTCGGCGCCGTTTTTACAAGGGTCCCGGACTGTGCGCGGGATGCGGTGCTGCGCAATCCCCAAGG
>CAYOVG010000182.1:6229-13630 GCA_964407285.1 uncultured Syntrophobacteraceae bacterium | reverse complement strand
GCGCTGGTACCCGGCGCTTCCGCCATGAATGTGGCCGGAGGGTTGCTCTTCTTTGCGGCTGCGCTGCGGCATGTAATCTGGTACCGGGTCCGGAGAAGCGCCGACGAGCTTTTCTTCGCCTATCTTTGTCTTCTTTTCGCCGTGTCCGGCATGACTTTTCAGTTGTCGCCGTCATGCTGGCACCTCGGCTGGTGGCTCTGGCATGTCCTGCAACTGGCTGCCTACTTGCCGGCCCTTTCCTACGAAGTCCTCATTTTCAGCCGGATACAAAACGAACTCGCGGCTACCAATGAATCTCTGAAGGCTGAAATTGCCGAGCGCAAGAGCATGGAGAGCGCTCTGCTCCAGTCGGAAGCGAAATACAGGACGCTCGTGGAGCAGATCCCCGCAATCACTTACACCGCCGCACTGGACGAAACGAGCACCACCACCTACATCAGCCCCCGGGTGGAATCCATTCTCGGTTATTCGCGGGATGAATACGAGGCCGACCCGGACATCTGGTTCAAAAGGCTTCACCCGGAAGACCGGGAACGTGTGGTGCGCGAAGTTGCGTCGAGCCAGGCGACCGGGGGGCCTTTCGTTGCGGAGTACCGGATGCTCGACCGGAACGGAAGGACCGTGTGGCTCCGCGATGAAGCCGTGGTCGTGCGCAATGAGGCCGGACAGCGGATAATGCTCCAGGGTGTGATGTTCGACGTGACCAAACGTGTCGAGACGGAACATGCGCTCCAGAACCAGTTGCGGTTCCTGGAATCCTTGATGAACACTATCCCGAGTCCCATCTTCTACAAAAATGCGGCCGGCCTGTACCTGGGATGCAACAAAGCGTTCGAAGAGTTCCTGGGACTCGGCAGGGAACGGATCGTCGGAAAGAGCGTCCACGACCTGGCTCCGGCGAAACTGGCGGATCTGTACCACAAGATGGATTTGGCTTTGCTCCAGGAGCGCGGAATCCAGGTCTACGAAACTTCCGTGGTGCACGCGGACGGCAGCAGGCACGACGTCGTCTTCTACAAGTCCGTCTTTCTGGATTCGTCCGATTCCGTGGTTGGACTGGTCGGGGTCATTCTCGACATTAGCGACCGTAAGTGCGCCGAAGAGGCGCTACGCCGCGCCAATGAGGAACTGGAGTTGCGGGTGGCGGAACGCACCGCCGAACTCGTGCGGGCCAACGAGGAGCTGCATCGGGAAATCGGCGAGCGCAAACGGATGGAGGATGCCCTGATTCAGAGCAGCGAGAAGCTGAAGTTGTTCGCCTATTCGGTGGTTCACGACCTGAAGAGCCCGACCATGGCCACTCACGGGCTTACGTTGCTCCTGGCCAGGCAGTACGGCCAGGTCCTGGATGAGAGGGGCAGGAAATACTGTGAACAGATCATCAAGGCTTGCGAACACATCGCCGATTTCGTCCAGAAGATCAATCTCTTCATAGCCTCCAAGGAAGCGCCTTTGACGATCGAGACAATCAGGATCGGCGAAATAGCGCGGATCATCAGGAATGAGTTCTCGGTTCAGTTCGAGGCGAGGAACATCAACTGGCTGGAACCGGAAAACGACCTCGATATCAGGGCGGACAGGCTCTGCGTTCTCAGGGTGATGCGCAATTTCGTGGACAACGCATTGAAGTATGGCGGCGATGAGCTTCGGGAGGTAAGGGTCTGTTGCGAGGAGTGCGCCGATTGCTACGTCATCAAAGTCGGCGACGACGGGCGGGGGATAGGAACTGAAGACTCCCGAACGGTTTTTGAGCCTTTCCGAAGGAATTCCACGTCACGGGGCGTGCAGGGAACGGGACTTGGACTGGCCATCGTGAAGGAAGTCGCCGGCCGGCACGGCGGCGAGGCCTGGGTGGAGCCGGGAGAGCACAGAGGAGTGACTTTCTGCGTCTCCATTTCAAAGGGTTTGTAACACCCGGCCACCCGGCGGCGATCGTTATACGTAGCTCAGCAGATTCAAGCCTTTGAGCATGCCCGTGACCTTGAGGGCCGCCTCGTAGGCGATCCGCTTCTGCGCGAGCTGCGTGGCGGCCTCGGCGTAGTCCGTGTCGGCCAGGTCGGCCAGCCGTTCCGTCTCGCCGCTCTTCATTTTAGTGAGCATCTCCTGCTGCCATTCCACGTTCGAGAGCCGCGCGCCGACGAGGGTGACCTGCGCGCCGATCCGGTCCTGGGCGGTCTCGAGGTCTCCGAGCTGGTCCTCGATGGTCGGCGTCGTGGTGTTGTTGCTCCGGATCGCCTCCTTAAGGTTGTAGAGTTGCTGGAAGATACTGGACTGCGGGTCGGCCGTATCCTCCCAGAACACCTCCTGGCCGTTCACGTTGACGGTCTCGGTGCGGCCCTTCCCCACCCGAACCTCCAGGGTGTCGTCAAGCAGGCCCAGGTCGGCGGCTACCGCCGCGGTGATGCCCACATTGGCGTTGGTATTGCTGCTGAAAACGTCGATGGATGTAACGTCCGTCGAGTCCGTGGCGCTGCCGTAGTTCAAGCTGAAGAGGCTCTGGGTCGCATTCACCCCGAATATGTACCGGTTCCCGTACTTCGTGTCGGCCAGCGAAGAGAACTGCTCGATGATGTCGTTCAACTGGTTGATGTAGGCGCTCCGGTCCGTGGTATCGGTGGTTTTGAGCGATCCGACGGCGATGTCCCTGGCCTTGGTGATCAGGTCGTACATCTGGTTCAGCGCATCTTCCGTGGTCTCGTTCCACCCCTGGGCGAAGTCCAGGTTTTTCTTGAAGTCGCCGTATTCGGCGAGCTTCTGCTTGATATCCAGGGCGCTCGCCCACGCCAGAGGGTCGTCGCCCGGAACCTGGAGCCTGTTGCCGTTGGTCAGGGACGTGGAAAGCCGGTCGATGCTCTCCGACCTCTTCTGGATATTGGAAGTCATCTTGTCGTAGGTCGTGGAAAACGTCACTCGCATCGCCGCCCCCCTTTGCCCGCATCACGCGCATCAACCCTATCGCCTAAACCATCTGGATGGTCGTCTCCATCAGGTCTTTCGTCGTTTGAACCACTTTCGCGGCAGCCTGGTAGATCTGCTGGTACTTGATCAGGTTCACCGTTTCTTCATCGATGGAAACTCCGGAAACGGCCTGCTGCTGAGCCTCCATCGTCTCCAGGTAAGCCGCTTTGAACTCGGCCTGCGAAGTGGCGTCCGACTGGTCCAGCCCGAGCTGCTCCTGGATCGTGCTCAGGTAGCTGCTGAACGTAACGTCCCCGAGGGCCGGGATTTCCGCATCCTGGAGATTCGCCATTCTCAGCGCCTGGGAGGAGGCGATGCCGCTCGCCGTGAGCGTCGAATCGACGCTGATGTAGTCCGTCGCCGAAGTGCTGAAGATATTCTGCGTCGTCGTCAGCCCTTTGTTGTAGGTGACGTTCGTCCAATCGATCAGGGCGTCCTTGAACGTGTCCAGCCTGGCCGAATACTCCGTGACATTGTTCAGGGACTGCAACAGCCCCTTCACTTTGCCCGAGAATTCGACGCCGTACCGGACTTCGTGGTCGCCTGTAACCGCGGCGTAGGGCGCGGTGTCCTTGAACTCGGCCAGCTTCTTGCCGGACTCGCTGTCCAGGGTGATGGTGAATGTATCCCCGTCGCTGTCGGGATTGTATCTCAACTGGTGCAGCACGGGCGGCGAGCCGGAAACGAGATTCGTGGAAGTCCCGGTGCTCACCGTCATGATCCCGTTGTCGTCTTCCGAGTAGTTGACGGAGATCAGCTCGGACAACTCGCTCAGCGCCTTGTAGCGCTGGTCCCGCAGGTCGTTCGCCGTCGCGCCGGGCATCTCGCTCTTGGCGATCTTCTCGTTGTAATTGTAGATCTTCTCCAGAAGCCCATTGATTTTATCGACGTTGTCGCTGATTTCTTCCTTGAGGCTCACGGCGCTGTCGTCCAGGCTCTCGTGGATCTGGTTGATGCCGCTCGCCAGGTTCAGCGCGGCCTGGTACACGCCCGTCTTTTCGGACTCGCCGTTGTTCTTGGTGAGGCTTTCCCAGGCGCTCCAGAATTTACCGGCGAGGTTCGTGATCCCTGTTTCCCCGTCGTCGGAGAAGTAGGCGCCCACCTGTGAGAGCCGGTCGTTGAGCGTCGTGTACTGGGATTCCTGCGACCTCCCGTTCAGCAGTTGACGTTCGATGAAGCTTTCCCTGTTCTGGATGATCTGATCGAGGCTCGCGCCCATTCCCAGGTATGCCGCTCCCCGGCGCACGGCCACGTTGCTCGAAACCACCCCCGACTGCCGGGCATACGCCTTGTTGTCGGCGTTGCTGATGTTGTTGTTGCCGGTCTGGATGAGTTGCTGAGTGTTCAGCAGCGTATTTCGCGATATTTCGAGGGTGGCGTTCAGAGACATCTCAGGCCTCCATGCTGAATGAAAGCCCCTTTTGGGGGTATGGCCTCTGTTTCGACTTTGCGCCGATCTGCCCGTGTGCGCCCATCTGTCCGGGACCGTAGGACGGAGGAAAGAAAATCTCCAGCAAATCCCCCCAGAAAGAAAGCGAACTCTCTATGAAAAGGCGGTTGGTTTCGTTTTGCCGTCCCACGGCTTCCAGGCATGCCCTCAGGCGTAGTCTCATCGGGTCCGTGTCGGCGAGCCCCTCGCCCCGCTCCTTCAACTCACCGTAGGCTTTCACCCCGCGCGCCAGGTCGCCGGTAAGAAATTCCTTCTTCGGAAGGACTTCCAGCAGGTCCTTCGCGCTGAAACTCTTGAGTATTTCCGCTTCCCGGCCGAGCACGGCCAGCAACTGCTCCGCCGTATCGATGCAGGCCTGCGCAAGCTCCACGGCCCCTCTCGATTTCGTATCCTGGCTTTTCATCGTCAGGTCGCTCCTCTACGGTTCTTTGCGCTCGACTTTCGAAGACGCCTCACTGTTTGTATCGGAAGAACCGGCGGATTCCTTTAACTCCGTCGTCCCCGCCGCCTCCGAATCTTTCGCCCGCGCTTCCGCCGATTCCTGCGTCCGCGCTCCCTCGGGCGCCGGCGTCTGCGCATCCTCCCCGTCCTGTTGCACTCTGACCATGGGCAGGAGCTGCCGGTAGAGAACATCGCCGATCCCGAGATTGTCGCGCCGGCTTGCTTCCGTCGCGGTGGCCTCGCACAGCATTTCCTCGAACATGGCCCGACCGTGATCGGGTTCCTCGACCTTGAGAGGGTTGGACTGCATCGCCTTGAAGATGTAGCCGGTCATGACCGCTTCGAAATCCTTGCAGGCTTCCTTCAGGCGTTTCTTGCGCACCTCCACTCCGTCTCCCTTGAGGTCCGTCTTCAACCCTGTCTTCAGATCCGTATCGATCGGCTTGACCATTGTACTCTCTCCTCCCCCGCACCCTCGGCGATTCAACTATTGTGCCACATGCTCCAGGATGATCTCGACCCGGCCGTTCGCCATCTTTGCGCCCGGCGACCCGGCGGAGCCGGTAAGCGGATGCAGACCGCCGTACGCCCCCATCGCCATGCGGCCCGGATCGATATTGCATTGAGTCAGGAAAAAATGAAGGACGGCCAGCGACTGCGCCATGGAGACGGCATTCTCCTGCCCCGGCGCAAACCCGGCCCCGTCGTCGGCGATGCCGTTTCCGGCCGCATGGGCGTCGATGAAAACCATGCCGTCCGACCTTCGGATGAAGTCGCCGATTTTTTCGAGCACCTGGTGGGCCCCCGGAGAAACCGCCATCTCCCCCTGCCCGAAGAGGAAACTGCTTCCCAGCAGGACGGAAAAAAATTCCCCCCCCTTGCCCTTTCGTATCCAGACCGCCGCCTCCGTGGAACCGGGGAATTCGGCCCCGTTCCCCGGACCGCCGGAACCGGAAATTTTATCCAGGATGCGCACCCCTCCCGGCGCCAGGCTCTTGAGGCTCCCGGCAAGGTCCAGCATGGCCGCGTCGATGCCCTGCGGAGAGGTTCCCTCCCCCGCAGGCGCGGGCCCCCCCGTCTTGGACGCGGTTTCGAAACTACGAAAAGCCCACCGGAGCTGATTGCGGTCGAGAGTGGACATGGAGACGAGAAGAACAAAGAACGCGAGGAGCACGGTAGCCAGGTCGGAGAAGGTTATGAGCCATGCCGTCCCTTGCCCGGTTTCATCTCCGGATGTCCGGACCCGCCGCTTCCGTTTCATGGTCTCGCCTCCCTCTCATCCGCCTTTGTGCTCTGCACGCATGGTGAGTCCCCTTTCCCCCGAAGGGGGGGAGAAGAGAAACCGATTGCCCCATACCCGCAACCCGAAGGGTCCACGGTTCGTCCACCGGGAACCGGGCCAAAGTCGACAACATCGTTGTCCGTGACGGAAACTCCTGTGAGGCGAATCCCTGCGAGCGACAGCCCCTTACCAGGGGAACCGCCAAAAGGAAGTTTTCCCCGGCCTCTTATCGTCCGGCAGAGCGGGAACGGTGGGATTGGGACCCAATATGATTTCCACGCGGGCGTCCATTTCTTCCGGGTCGGGAGCACCGCGGCCCGTACCGGTTTCGTACACGGGGTGCAGGTCCCCGTAGCCCCGCGCGCTCATGCGCCTCACCGGTATGCCGTGATCCTTGAAAAAGTCGTGTACGATCCGGGCCCGCCGGGCGGAGATCTCCCACGTATTGCCGGGCCAGAATGGACTGTCGATGCTCTCGTGGCGGTTTGCGTATCCTCGGATGTCGATCCCGTCCCGGCTTTCGCGAAGGCGGTCGGCGAGATTCCGCAGGTATCGCCGCATGTCCGGCAGCAGGGTCGAGGACTCCGGCTGGAAGAGAGCCTTGCGGTCGATCCGTATGACAGTCTTGCCGTTCTCCCCGTAAACCTGCACGTCGTTTCCGACTTTGTTCGCTTCCGCCGAAAACCTGAGGGTATCGACATCGAGATCAGCGCCGGGAGACGCCTTGCCGGCATGCCTTCCCGCATTTTTGCGTCCCGCGGAACCGGCGTCGAACAGGTCACGCTGGAGACCGAAGGTCCCGTCCATCGAACCCATCGCCTTTCGTATGCGGTTTCGGTCCCTGCTGGACATACCGGCCAGAAGCACGAAAAAGGTCATCAGGAGGATGGCGAGGTCCGTGTAGGTGACGATCCACCTGTTGCTCGCCTGAGGCTGATATTCGAGCTTGCGTCGTCGCATTTTGGGGCCTCGCCCGTGCAGGTTGACGTTTCCGGGTTTCCTCCGCCGGTCCGGCTCTTGGATGGCGTCTTAGTAACACTCAGAGGGGCGCCCCCGCGCGGGCGGGGGTCCGAAAGACCTTGAACAGCCCGGGTTAGCGCTTGCGCGGGAATGACGACAAGTCCTCTCGAGCATTGCCTCAAACTCATGGCCCAGGAACCATGCCCCAACCCGCAACCCGAGATGCCCAACCCACGCCCCGCCCCCCCCCCGCCCCGGCTCAAAGGGGTCCCAGTCGGGCCGCCAGGCCCCCGGGGGTGTGTGCCCACAG
>CAYOVG010000182.1:0-6219 GCA_964407285.1 uncultured Syntrophobacteraceae bacterium | reverse complement strand
GCCGTCTAGATGAGTTCCAGTTCGGCCTGCAAGGCTCCGGCGGCTTTGATCGCCTGGAGTATGCTGATCAGGTCTCTGGGAGTGGCGCCGATGGCGTTTAGCCCCTGGATGATCTGCCCGATGGTGGCGCCGCCGCCCAGCACGGTCAAGGCGGCCTTGCCCTCCTGGACCTGGATGTTGGTCTGGGGCACCACGACCGTCTGACCCCCGCTGAAAGGCTGAGGCTGCGAGACCGCGGGCTGCTCGGTAATCTGGACCGTGAGGTTGCCGTGAGCGACGGCTACCGGCGAGATACGAACGTGCTCGCCCATCACGACCGTCCCGGTCCTTTCGTTGATCACGATTTTGGCCACCGTGTCGGGTTGCACATCGAGGTTTTCCACTTGCGCGATGATCTCGACGAGACGGTCCTGGTATCCGGGAGGCACCTGGATCTTGATGGTCGCGGCATCGACAGCCTGGGCGTACCCGCTCCCGAGGGCTTCGTTGATCCTCTTGGCGGTCTTGCCGGCAGTGGTGAAGTCCGGTGTTTTCAGCACAAGATCGAGTTGCTGCATATTGGAATACTGCATGGGGACTTCAGCCTCCAGCACGGCGCCGCCGCTGATGAAGGCCGTGGTGTTGATGTTCTTCGAAACGCTGCTCCCGCTGCCCCCGCTGACACTGAAACCGCCGGTGGATACCGGCCCTTGGGCCACGGCATAGGTGCGCCCGTCGGGTCCCTGGAGCGGGGTCATGAGCAGGTTGCCTCCTTCCAGGCTCTTGGCGTCGCCGATGGAAGACACTTCGACATCCAACCGGCTGCCCGTTCTCAGAAAGGGCGGGAGTTTGGCGGTAACCATGACGGCTGCCACGTTTTTGACCTTGACCTGGGAAGGCTCCACGTGGACGCCCATATTGTCCAGCATATTCGCCAGAGTATTGACGGTAAACTGAGTATTTGTGTTGTCCCCGGTACCGTTGAGGCCTACCACCAGCCCGTATCCGATCAGGGGATTCGTGCGCGCGCCGATAAAGCCGGCGATATCCTTCACCCTGGCGGCATCGGCATCGCGCATCTCCACCCGAACGAGGCAAACAGCGAGCAACATCAGCAGGATCGTACGTATCTTCTTCTTGCCGTTCATGGGGCTTCTCCCGTTATTTTATAAGATGCCGGACGTTTGATGCCGAAAACCGGGTGAGGAGGAACCGTTCCCGCGGGAGCACCGGGTCCCATCATCCGGGTCAGGTATTTTTCCAGCCGCCACCTGAGATTTTACTTGACACGGAGTCCCGGCCCGTGCGGTTTTCCGCAACCCGCTAGAACGGATTGATGTAGTTGATCAACTGGCTCAGCCATCCGGGTTTCTGTACCTGTGTTACGGGACCCTTCCCGACAACGTAGATCCTTGCGTCCGCGATGTTCTGCGAAAGGACGGTGTTGTTCCTGGTAACATCGGAAGGCCTTACGACCCCTTCGAGGACTATCTGCTGGTACTCTTCATTTACCTTCGTCCACCGGGAGCCTCGTATGAGCATATTGCCGTTGGGCATGATATCCACCACCGTGGCGGTCATGATGGCCGTGATGGAGTTGCTGCGGTCGGTGCTGCCCTGGCCCTGAAATTTGTTGGCGAAAGTTCCCTTCCATCCCAGCGAGGTATCGCCGCCCATAAGTGACTTGCCCCCAAGGGTGGGGTCCTGGATGGTGAGGCTCGAAGCGTAATCCTGATTCTTGTTGGCTTTGGTGTTGGCCTGGTTCTGGGCTTTGGACTCCTCGCTCACGGTGATGGTGACCACATCGCCCACCGCGCGCGCCTTGATATCCTGGAAGTAGGAGTTGGACGCGGGGCCCCAGAGCGACCCCGGAGACCTGCGGTCCGGAAACAGAGACGAAGAAGGCGTGGGGGAGGCGGCCGAAAACGACGGCAGCGTTTTGGCTTCGGACGGCAGCGCGGGCGGCATGATGTCGGACGTGGTCGCGCAACCCTGGACGTGGAGCGCCGACAGGAGAAGAACGCACGGCAAAAGGCCTTTCCACTTCACGATCCGCGGATGCGGCAAAAAAGGGAAGGACCGGAAGAACTTTCCCATCGTAATGATCTGCATGTTTTTCCCCTCTCGGTTTAGAACTTTGGGTTGCGGGTTGCGGGTTGCGGGTTGCGAGTTGCGGGTTGCGGGTTGCGCGTTCGGGTCCTCGTGGACCTTAGGCGTGAACCGCAGCTTGGCTTCGCGTTACGGGTTACGCGTTGCGCGTTGCGGGTTACGGGTTGCGGGTTACGGGTTGCGAGTCCGGTTTCCCGCCGGCCACAGGTAAATCCGCATTGCGGGCTTGAGTTCTCGTAGACCGCCGGCGTATCGTCGCCAGGCCCTGTCCGGCGACAAGCAAGCCGGCCGGGCACACACCCATTCACCCATTCACCTACTCACCCCTTCACCCACTCATTGCACCGGCCGGACCGTCTGGTTGTCCAGCACCTGGCACGACAGGACCTTATGGGACTTCGTATTGACCACGCGAACGGTATCGCCCACGCCTCCCCCATCCTGCACCCGGCCTCTGGCCACCAGCTTGAGCGATCCCTGCTGGAACACGATGCTGACGGCATCGCCGGGCTTGACGGAAAGCGCCTTGTCCAGGAAATCGGCCAGGATCGGCTGCTGCATCCCGACGGCGCGAAGGAGCCGTTTTCCGATCACCTGTGAGACCTCGGTGGCGGACCGGTCTTTAGGGTCGGTAAGGGGAATGCGCCGGACATCCACGTCCTCCGCAACGATGACCGTATCGCGCTTGAGAGGACGGCGGGCCACCACTACTTCCTGGTGCACGTTCACTTTCCCGCTCACCTTCACGCTGTGCTGCTTCTCGCCGTCGATGTAAAAATCCACCGTCAGCGTAACGTTCCCGATGAACTGCTCTCTCGGAGACGCCTCCACCTCGTGGGTCAACTCTCCGTAAGGCATGGCGGGAATCGACGACGGTGCCGAGACCCTCTCGACCTCCATGTCCTTCCTGTTCCAGGGAGCATGGCTGTAAACATAGTTCCTGAAGATCTCCTCCACCTCTTCCTGTCCCACGCGAATGGACTGGGTCTGCACGATGATCTTTTCCGGAATCACCAGGCGGACCCCGGCCGGATCGACCCCTTGCGAAGTGAGATACTGGTTCAGGTAGGTCCTGAGGGTGTCCGGATAGACGTACTTGTCTTCACCGAGCGCCGGGGTCTCGCCGATGTCCACATCCGCCATCGCCTCCTTCCAGTCGTCCGGCAAAGCGTCCCGGTTGCACAAATCCAGGAGCGTGACGTTCTTTCCGGTGACCTTGACCCTGGAGATGATACGGATTTCGGCAAGAGAACTCAAGGCCAGGCAGACGGAACCGGTTTGCCCCCCGCTGCCGGGCGGTCCCCACGGGACCAGCGTAAGGCATGCGAACAGCAATCCCGCTACTATGATACTCCGGCGTCTCATCGTCCCTCTACCCCTCGTTTCTCACGTTTTCCGCCTTCACGCTTCACGCAGGCCGCGATTCCGTCCTATACCCTCACTACACCTTCACGTTGTTGGCGATCTGAAGCATGTCGTCCGACGCCTTGATGACCTTGGAATTGGCTTCATAGGCTCTCTGGCCAACGATCATGTTCACCATCTCCTCCACCACGCTGATGTTGGAGCTTTCCAGGTTGCCCTGGAGGAGCGAGCCGAGCCCGTTCGAACCCGGCGTTCCCTCCACCGCGTCGCCGGACGCGGCCGTGGGGGTGAAGTAGTTCTTGCCCTGGCTGAGCAGCCCGCCCTGGTTCATGAAGTCGTAGATATTGATCTGCCCGGTGGCGACCACCGTGCCGCTCTGATCCACGGCGCTGAGCGCTCCGCCGGCATCGATGGTGATGGCCGTGGCCGTGTTCGGGATACTGATTTCCGGCTGGAGCCGATTGCCGTCGGCGTCCACGATGTACCCCTCCTGGTTGAGCTTGAACGACCCGGCGCGGGTGTAGACATCGGCGTCTCCCTTACGGACCTTGAAAAACCCCTTTCCCTGGATCGCCAGGTCCAACTGGTTTTCCGTCTGGGAAAAGTTTCCCTGCGTGAAGATCTTCTGGACCGCATTGGTCCTTACGCCCATGCCGACCTGGATGCCGACGGGGACCTGGGTGTCGTTGACCGTGGTGGCGCCCGGTGGAATGATGTTCTGGTACATCAGGTCCTCGAAGTTCGCCCTGCTGCGCTTGAAGCCGGTCGTATTCGAGTTGGCGAGGTTGTTGGCGATGACGTCCATATTCGTCTGCTGAGCAGACATGCCCGTTGCCGCTGTCCAAAGGCTGCGCATCATGGCGATAGTCCTCCTACGAGCCGAGTTTGTTGATCAACTGGGTATCTTCCTGGTGGTGGGCCTGCATGGTTCTCTGATAGGCTTCAAAAACCCGTAGCGTATCGATCATCCGCGTCATTTCCTCCACCACGGTGAAATTGGCGGTTTCCAGAGCGCCCTGCTGCACGACGCAGTCGACGGCGGGCGCGGGCGCATCGTCTTCCTTTACCGGCTTGAAGTAGGAATTTCCGGTTTTTTCGAGCCGCGATTCCTTGGGAAACTGGACTATGTCCAGCTTGCCGATATCGTCGTTTCCGTCGTAGATCTGACCATTGGATTCAATTCGGATTTGCCCGCGGTTCTCGCTGTCGGGCACCGCGATGGGTCCTCCTTGCCCCAGCACGGGATATCCGTCCTGGGTAACGATGGTATTGTCCCTGTTGAGCGTCAGGTTTCCGGCGCGGGTATAGCGTACCCCTTCCGGCGTCTGTACCCGAAGGAACCCCTCTCCCACCAGGGCGATATTCAAAGGGTCGCCCGTAGTCCGCACAGTCCCCTGGTCCATCTGGGTCTGAGTGGTCTGGTAGACGAAATCGCTGAAAAGAACGTTGTCCTTTTTGAAGCCCGGGGAATCCACGTTAGCGATGTTGTTCGCTATGACATCCAGGCGCTTTTGCTGCTGCATCGATCCCAGTGCTGCTATGTCCGCTCCGATTCGCATGGCGACCCTCCTCTCTTACGGGTATTCTCATAAGCAATGAAAGTGCCAATTCAACAAACCCGCCAGTAGAATGACAGTAGGTTTCGCATTTTTGAAATAATGTCCAATCCCCATTGTGAGTGCGGATTTACGGCGTTAACCTGATTATGTGTTTGGAATTTCTGCAATAACCTGATACCGGGCAGATGGGTCCGGACCTGAATGCGGAAAGGGGGGATGCGGATCGAACGCAAATGAACAAAGCGAATAGGGGCCGATAATCAACAGGGTCTCGAGGCTGTCCCGAGCCCGCTTCGAAGGGCTCGAACCGGAAACGTTCTCAAAGATGTCAAGAGAACAATCCTCTATCGAGGGGCTCCCGCTTCCTCCGAATCTCACCTCCTCGATGCTTCTCGAGCATAAAATCCGCAACGCCGGGCAGCGCGTCCGGCATCCCGGCAAACGGCCGGAGCGCCGACAGTGGCGAGCGGCGTTCCTCGCCGTCGCCCGTGAGCCCGGCATCCCGCTCCATACGGTATCGCTCCAATCCATGCGCCGCTCACAACGCCATTCCCGCTAACGGTAGCGACCTGTCCGTCATGGGAATGACGGTGGGAGACCTTCACCTTTTCTTATGAACCGATAGTTTGAAAACCGAATGAGGAATCAGCCTATGAAGCTACTTGCTACTATCCTGGCCGCGGCGAGTGTCTTGCTTTTTTCTTACGGCGTCAACACACACGCCGCGGATGACGCCGTCCAGGTGAACATCGACTGCGGTTCGGTGGAGATCGGCAACCTTTCTCCATTCGTCTTCGGCGCCACGGCGGGACCGTACTACGACCCCACCGGGCTCGCGCTCAACAAACAGGCCGGGCTCCGCCTGATGGAAACCGTACTCCACTACGACGAGAATGCCGTTTCTCCGCCGGTTTTCACGGGCTCCACCCGTCAGCCGAACAGCATCACCGAAGTCAAATCCATAATAAATGAGAGCCTCAGGCAGGGAATGGAAATTATGGCCGGGTTCGCGACGAAGAAAGCGCCCTCGGACCCGTTCAGGTACCAGAACACGATCAAGCAACAGGTCAGAGAACTCCAACAGGTCGCCGCGTCGTACAGACGTACGATCCAGTTCTTCCGCTTCGGCAACGAACCCGAGATCCATGATTTCTGGCAGGGGACCATGGACGATTATTTCCGCACTTTCGAACTGTGGTACAGGGCC
>CAYOVG010000181.1:0-13642 GCA_964407285.1 uncultured Syntrophobacteraceae bacterium | reverse complement strand
GAGGCGGTCCCGAAAACATATGGAGCTGGAGCGGCGGTTCATGGGCCACGGTGGGAATCGGGACCTCCGGAACGGTCTATGCCCTGGCGATGGCTTCGGATGGGAATCTCTATGTCGGAGGGGACTTCACGACGATCGGCGGGGTCAGTGCGAGCAATATCGCCAAATGGGACGGTGTGCGGATGAATTCCGGGACACATCCGGCATTCCTTCTTGAACCGGCGTGCTTCAGGGTATACATTCATGCTGGAGCGAGAAACCGGGTGTAATGTTGTTCACCGCGAGGTCCGGGATGATATGGTAGGGAAGATATGATAGTGGAAGAAATCGAGTTTACGTTGATCGAGGGAATAAAAGTCGGGCATGCGCAGGACCTGGAGGCTGCTACCGGCTGTACGGTCGTTATCAGTGAAGAGGGCGCTGTTGCGGGAGTCGACGTGAGGGGCGGCGCGCCCGGAACCAGGGAGACCGACCTGCTGAACCCCGTGAATATGGTGCAGCAAATTCACGCCGTGGTGCTGGCGGGAGGCAGTGCGTTCGGACTGGATGCGGCGTGCGGCGTCGCGCAGTTCCTGGAAGAGAGGGGAATAGGCTTCGATGTCGAGGTCACGAAGGTCCCGATCGTGTGCGGGGCGGTCCTGTTCGACTTGAAAGTCGGCGACCATCGCGTGCGACCTGATAAGGCGATGGGATACCGGGCATGTTTGAATGCAGTTGCCGGCGGCAACGGGTCTTTGCAGGGGAATATCGGGGCGGGAACGGGCGCCGCGGTCGGTAAGGCGTGCGGAATGGCCCGGGCCATGAAAGGCGGACTCGGCAGCTTCTGTGTCCGCGTGGGTGCGCTGAAGATAGGAGCGGTTATCGCGGTTAACGCCCTGGGGGATATCATAGACCCGGGTACCGGAAAGCGGCTCGCCGGATCATTGAACGAAGACCTCAACAGCCTGGCCGATACGGAAGAATGCCTGATCCACTCATGCTTCCGGAAGAACGACTTCTTCTGTGAGAACACGACTATCGGCGTCGTCGCCACGAATGCCGCTCTCACCAAAGCCGGGGCCGCCAGGCTGGCTTCCATGGCTCACGACGGATTTGCGCGTTGCATAAGGCCCGCTCATGCCGTGTGCGATGGCGATACGATCTTTACGATGGCGACGGGGAGTGTCGAGGCCGACCTGACCGTCCTTGGTCTGCTGGCCGCCAGGGTCGTTGAAGAGGCCGTGATATCGGCGGTGAAAAACGCCGGCTCCCTTCATGACCTCAAGTCCTTTGCAGAACTTAATCCGCTTTAATCCGGACGCGATAGAGCGCTGAATTTCCGCTCAAATGGTTGAAGGCTGCGGTTCATATAGTTCTAAACCGAGTTTATGCAATCCATCGATGTCACGAAATACGCTCACGAAGCGAAAGATGCTTGAATCTCCAATCCCGGCGCCATTAAAGTAGGGGTGAATTATCCTAAGTACCTGAGCAGAAGTTTTTTAACATTTTAGGTTGCGGCATCCCAAGTCTGCATCAGGAAACGCCCCTCAAGTTTTGTTAAGATACTTTTGCTCACCTGCTTAAGAATCGACGAATAGAGAAAATTCATGATCCTTCTCGATGCAAGGGAACTAAGGGTGAAAAAAATCGGGCTGGAATGGGTTCTAGCCGGTTTTCTCGCCGTACTGCTGATGTCTCCCGCATGGGCCCATGCGGGATGGGAACTGCAAAAGCCATTTCTGCCGGACCTTATTGCGGTATGGGGCAGTTCCCCCGATAAAGTCTTTGCGGTCGGGAAGATGGGAACGATCCTCCACTACAACGGCGTGGAGTGGACCGGCATGTCCCATGTGGTGTCCGCCGACCTGTGGGGAGTGTGGGGAAGTGCGGCGTCCGATGTTTTCGCCGTGGGATCGGAGAGCACGATCCTGCATTTTGACGGTAGGGGCTGGACAGCAATGCCCTGCGGCGGCGGTCGTCTATTTCTCGGCGTATGGGGCAGTTCTCCGAAGGATGTCTTTGCCGTGGGGGCGGGGGGAGCAGTTTTGCACTATGACGGCGCCGCCTGGACGGCCATGTCGAGCAACACTGCCTCGAATCTATGGAACGTATGGGGCAGTTCCCCAAGCGATGTCTTTGCCGTCGGCGATGATGGAACGATCATTCACTACAACGGCAAGGAATGGACACGCATGCATTCGGGCGTGAACACCCAGATCCTCGGGATTTGGGGCAGTTCGGCAACGGATGTCTTTGCCGTTTGTACCCAGGGAGTCATTCTTCATTATGATGGTTCCGGCTGGGCACGTATGAGCGTTCCCTATCCCTCCACCATCTGGAGTGTTTGGGGAAGCTCCCCCGGTAATGTCTTTGCCGTGGGAACGGGCGGTCTGATCTTGCACTACGACGGTTCGAAGTGGAGCAGCATGGCGGGAGTTTCCGGGACCGACCTTTATGCCGTCTGGGGAAGCCCGGCGGACTCCGTCTTCGCCGTCGGGGCGCAAAGCACGATCCTTCATTACAGCCCAGCGCGATAGCGGGTAACGGAAGTCGGCAATCGGAGGTCGGAAGTCAGACGAATCCATTCCGACCTTCGGAATTCGAATCCGATCTCCGACCCCCGACCTCCGTCTCTGTGCTCTCTACGGCTTTCACGCCGCCACCCGCGAAATGGTCAGATCCTTGCTGTACGCTACGGCAGCGGTCCCCCTGGCTTGCCTCCCGGAATCAGGCGCATGATGTCGTTATAGAAGACGAACACCATGAGAACCAGGAGCAGCACCATTCCGACCCTTTGGGCCATTTCAATGTTCTGCAGGGGCAGGGGGCGCTTCCTGATGGCCTCGATGGTGAAGAAGAACAGGTGTCCGCCATCCAGGATGGGGATCGGGAGGAGGTTCAGGACCGCCAGGTTGACGCTTATGAGCGCTATGAAATGGACTAGGTTCACCAGACCTTCCTGCGCTTGCTGACCGGCCATTTGGGCAATGAGGATCGGGCCGCCGAGGGTGTTCATCGGAAGGACCTGCTGGATCAGTTTCACTATGGTCAGCAGGAACAGCTTGCACAGGGTGACGGTTTGAACGACGCTGTAGTAGCCCGCCATGAGCGGGTTGACCTTCTCGACTTCGACCTTTTGCGAAGCCCCCACTCCGATGACCGGCCGCTTGACCGTCTCTCCGAAAAGGTTCTTCACCTCACGAACTTCAGGCGTTACCGTCAAGGTGCGGGTTTCCTGGCCCCGCTGCAGCACGATAATGAGAGGCTTATCGCCGAGTTCCTGAATGGTTTCAGAAAGTTCGTCCCACTGGGCTATAGGCCTGCCGTTTATGGAGACGACCTTGTCGCCGGGTTGCATGCCCGCCTGTTCGGCAGGCGAACCTTCCGTGATCGTTCCCACCTCGGCAGTGAGATGCGGAATGCCGTAGAACGCGTAGAGCAACGTAAAGATGACCAGGGCGAGGGCCAGGTTCGAAAGCGGGCCGGCAGCTACTATGGCCATGCGCTTTCGTACGGGCTGCGACGCGAAACTGTCCGGCCGCTCTCGGCTGTTTCCGTTCTCCTCATCGTCGGGATCTTCCCCCAGCATCTTTACATATCCACCGAGCGGGATGAGCGAAATCCGATATTCGGTGTCCCCACGCTGGAAACCGACGATCTTCGGTCCGAACCCGAAGGAGAAGCGAAGAACCGTCACCCCCATCCGGCGGGCGACCAGAAAGTGGCCCAGTTCATGTACAAAAATCAGTACGCCCAAAACGAGTATTGTCGAGGCTATTGTAGTTATCAGCACGATGGCCCTCATTTCCGAATTATAAAGTAGGTTGCCGATCGGAGATGCCGGGTGCGCCGCCGCGGAAACTCCGGGAACGGGTCCCCTGCATTTCCGCTTCGGGAAGCAGGGAATCCTGAACGGAGCATAACGGCTGCAATCTCACTCTCGCGCATATGCCGCCCGCCTGTCAATGCCCTTTCGGTCAGGCGCCCGGACCAATCTCCTCCGTAATCTTTCCAGCTTCCTGACGCGCCCATCGATCGGCCGATAGAATACTCTCCAGGGTCAAATCCCCCGAAGTCGTATGCATCTTCATTACAGTTTCGATGACCGCGGGAATTTGTAAAAAGTTAATCCGTTTTTCAAGAAAGGCAAGAACTGCCGTTTCGTTAGCCGCATTCAGAACCGCCGGCATGGTGGAACCCGTGTTGCAGGCCTCGTACGCGAGCCTCAGGCAGGGGAATTTCTCCAGGTCCGGCGGATAGAAAGTAAGTTTTTGCAGTTGGAAAAGATCGAGCTGCGGGCCCCTTACCGGCAGTCGTTCGGGATACGTCAGGGCATAGGCGATGGGGATCTTCATGTCCGGAACGCCCAGCTGAGCGATCACCGAACCGTCGATATACTCCACCATCGAGTGCACGATGCTTTCCGGATGAACGTGGACGGCGACGTTGTCCACCGGCACGTCGAAAAGCCACCGGGCTTCGATCACTTCCAGTCCTTTATTCATGAGGGTAGCCGAATCGATGGTGATCTTGGCCCCCATGCTCCAGTTGGGATGGCGCAAGGCGGCTTCGGGCGTCACGTGGGCCAGTTCTTGCGGGTCCATTCTGAAAAACGGGCCACCCGAAGCGGTGAGCAAAATGCGCTTGAGGGATTTGCGCTGATTTCCCTGGAGAGACTGGAATATGGCGCTGTGTTCGCTGTCGACCGGAAGGATCCGTACCCCCTTCCGGGCGGCGAAGTCCATCACGATCTCGCCGGCCACGACCAGGGTCTCCTTATTGGCCAGGGCGATGTTCTTACCCGCTTCGATAGCCGCGAGAGTGGGCAGCAGACCCGCTGCGCCGACGATGGCGGAAACCACGGTGTCCGATTCTCCAAACCCGGCCACGCTTTCATAGCCCTGAGGACCGAAGACGATTTCGGGTTTGGGACGGAGCCCGTTCAGGCCGGCGGCCAGCCGGTCGGCGAGTTCTTCATTCATGACGGCCACCAGCCGGGGCCGATGGTTTTCCACCTGCTCGCGCAGAAGCGCCGTGTTGCGGCCTCCGGCAAGCGCCATGACTTCAAAGCGGTCGGGAAACTGCCGGACGACCTCCAGAGTGCTTACGCCGATGGATCCGGTGCTTCCCAGTATGCTCAATTTCTTTTTCATCGTGCAGGCCCTAGTGGAATACCCATTGAGAGGTGAACCAGGCTGTGGGAAATACGAAGACCAGGCTGTCCAGGCGGTCGAGGATGCCGCCGTGTCCCGGCAGCAACCGGCTGGAATCTTTCTGGCCGCTAACGCGTTTGATCATGGATTCCATCAGGTCTCCGGTCTGCCCGACCGACGCCAGGATGAGACTCACGATACCCAGTTTGAGGGGCGATGCGCCGAGGAGCAGGTACCCGAAGACGACACCCACCACGAAGCTCGCAAGAAGCCCTCCGGCGGAGCCTTCCATGGTCTTCCCCGGGCTGACCTTTTCATAGAGTTTATGTTTACCCCACTTTCGTCCGCAGTAGTAGGCTCCCATGTCCCCCGCCGCCGTCACCAGCAGGATGAGAAATATCCACCCTCTGCCGTTTTCCAGTTCTCCCAGCAGCAATATGAAGGATAGCGCAAATGGAATGTAGAGCCATCCGAGGGTGAAGAGACCGAGGCGGGGAATCCCCGCGGGATCGAGAGGCGAAAGTCCCACCAGCGCAAGGAGGCTGCCGAAGAGGGCCACGACCAGGGCGCAGTGCAGGCCCGTCGTGCCGCCGAGAAAGGCGAACAGGGGGAATATGAGCCCGACGGCGATGAAGAACGCCTGCCGGTTCACGCTCAGGCCGTCCTGGAAAACCATCTGCTGGAACTCCCACAGGGCCACTCCCGCCAGCAGGGCCGTCACCAGAAACCACAGCCAGAGAGGGCCGAAGGCCACTATGGAAATTATCGGGACCGCCAGCAGCACTCCGGTCAGCCAGCGTTGCCTATGTGAACTCCACTCGCGCCATTCCATCATTGCTCATGCAGCCTCGAAGGTTGTCGTGCTGTTTGGTATTTCTTTCGCGTTTTTCGCGCTTTCCGTGGAAAATAATCGGCATCTCATCCCCGCGCGCTCCGGACCTGCTCGCCGGTCTTCCCGAACCGGCGCTCTCTTTGCTGATAATCCAGCAAAGCCGCAATAAACTCGGGTTCACGGAAATCCGGCCAGAGGGTGTCGGTAATATGGATTTCCGTGTATGCGAGTTGCCAGAGCAGGAAGTTGCTGATGCGAAACTCCCCGCTGGTGCGTATGAGCAGGTCCGGGTCGGGAATATCCCTGGTATACAGATACCGGGAGAAAAGCTGAGGCGAAAGGTCCTCGGGGCTGTACTTGCCGCTTTTGACGTCGGCGGCGAAGAACCGGGCGGCCCTTGCGATCTCGTGCCGCCCTCCGTAGTTGATGGCCAGATTCACCACCAGCTTGTCGAAGCCGGCGGTCCGCTCCATGAGTTGCAGGAGTTGCTCGACAACATCCGCGGGGACGCCCTCCATGTCCCCCAGGTGGCGTACGGATATCTCGTTCTCGACGAGTTCCGGAAGCTCGGATTTCATGAAACGCTTCAGCAGACGCCACAACGCTTTGATCTCGGTTTCCGGCCGGTTCCAGTTCTCTTTTGAAAATGCGTACAGCGTCAGATAGGGAATACCGAGTTTCCTGCAGCAGCGAACGGCGTCGCGAACCGAAGCGGCCCCCGTTTCATGTCCGAAGATGCGGTTTCGCAGCCGTGACTGAGCCCAACGTCCGTTGCCGTCCATGATAATTGCGACGTGACGGGGAAGTTTGTTAGGATCGAGCTGATTCATCAGGATACGTGCGATAAGCCTCCCTGTTCTTGCATAGCCATTCCCATGGTCGTCCGGTTCCTCGTCCCGCCCTTACACTTCCAGGATCTCTTTTTCCTTGCCGCTGAGGGTCTCGTCTATCTTCTTGATATACTCGTCGGTGATCTTCTGGATCTCTTCCTGCGCCTTGAACTGCTCGTCCTCGGAAATTTCCTTTTCCTTCTTGAGGTCTTTGACCATCTCGTTGGAATCCCGGCGGATGTTGCGGATGATGACCTTGTATTCCTCGGCCTTCTTACCGACCATTTTGACCAGTTCCCGGCGGCGCTCTTCGGTGAGCGGAGGAACGTTGATGCGAACAACCTTGCCGTCGTTCATGGGCGTGAGGCCCAGTTCCGACTTCAGGATGGCTTTCTCGACTTCGCCCAGGACCGTCTGGTCCCACGGCTGGATCATTATGGTTCGTGGATCGGGTATAGTGAGGGTGGCGAGCTGGCTCAACACCGTCGGGGTCCCGTAGTAATTGGCCCTGATTCCGTCGAGCAGGGAGACCGACGCCCTTCCGGTGCGCAGCCTCTTGTATTCGCGGTCCAGGGTCTCCAGGGCCTTCTTCATGCGGTCTCTGGTATCATCATAGATATCGTTTAGCATAACACTATCCCTCCACCAGTGTTCCTACGGGTCTCCCCAGTACGACCTCCCTGATATTACCACGTTCCTTCATGCTGAAAACCACTATTTTCATCTTCTGGTCTCTCGCAAGCGAAATGGCCGTGGAATCCATTACCTTGAGGTCTTTCTGGAGGACCTCCGTGTAGCTGATACGATCGTACTTCAACGCGGAACCGTCCTTCTCGGGATCGGCGGCGTACACCCCATCCACCTTGGTGGCCTTCATGAGCGCTTCGGCCCCGATTTCCACCGCTCGAAGGGCCGCGGCCGTATCGGTCGTGAAGAACGGGTGGCCCGTGCCCGCGGCGAATATGACGATGCGGCCCTTTTCCAGGTGGCGGATGGCCCTGCGCCGGATGTAGGGTTCGGCCACCTCGATCATGGTGATCGCCGACTGTATCCTGGTGGGGACCCCGAGCTTCTCCAGACCCTGCTGGAGCGCCAGGGCGTTCATTACGGTGGCCAGCATCCCCATGTAGTCGGCGGTGGAGCGATCCATACCGGCGGAAGCGGCGGAAACCCCGCGGAATATATTCCCGCCCCCGATCACCAGGGCGATCTGAACGCCCAGGGATTGGACTTCGCAGATCTCTTCGGCGATGTTTCGGATCACGCGGGGATCGATTCCATAGGGTTCCCGCCCCATCAGGGCTTCGCCGCTCAACTTGAGGAGTATCCGTTTATATACGGGTTCCTGTGATGTACTCATCAGTCTCTATTCCGCGCCGAGCTGGAAACGGCTGAATCGGCGAATGATGATCTTCTCGCCTATCTTGGCGATCAACTCATTGAGGTAGTCCTGGATAGTCTTGTCGGGTTCCTTCACGAACGACTGCTCCAGCAGAACCACTTCCTCGTAGAACTTGCGCATCTTGCCGTCGACCATCTTCTCGAGAATGTTCTCCGGCTTGCCGGACTCCCTGGCCTGGGCCATGAAGATTTCCCGCTCCCTGGCGATAACGTCTTCAGGAATGTCCTCGCGCTGAACGCCGAGAGGATTGGACGCCGCTACCTGCATGGCGACGTTCTTGACGAATTCCTGGAAGTCCGGGCTCTTGGCGGCAAAATCCGTCTCGCAATTCACTTCGACCAAAACGCCGAGCTTACCGCCGCCGTGGATGTAGGCGTGGACCATGCCTTCGGTAGCTTCCCTGCCCGCGCGCTTCATCGCCTTGGCGAGTCCCTTCTGGCGCAGATAGTCGACAGCCTTCTCCATATCGGCGTTGTTTTCCGCCAGCGCACGCTTACAGTCCATCATGCCGGCGTTTGTCTTCTCTCTCAGTTCGCGAACCATTGCGGCTGTTATTTCCAATTTGTGTCCTCCTTCTATCGCAAAGCGGCCTCGGAGGCCGCTTCGGACTATTTCACATCTTTGATATGGGCGCTTGCGGCCCCGGGCATCGCGCGGAAACGGACTCCCGAAACCGGCGTTACCGGTTTCCGGACATCGAAAACCGGACGGGGAGACCCCCGTCCGGACGTTCGATGTCCGTCAGTCTACTCAATAAATATACCAGATTATCCAGGTTCCGGGACGGTAAAAAATCCGGGACCCGATGCCCCGAAACCGCAAGACCGGTCCTTCCCCTTCGAAACTACGCGCCTTCCTGGGTGTCCCCTTCCGGCTTGACGATCTCGACGACCGGGCCGCCTTCCTCCCCGCTGAGAATCTGGCCCGCGGGGACTTCCTCCATGCTCATTTCCTTGTCGTGGTCCGCCTGGCGGGCCTCATCGAAGCGCTGCCTGCCTTCCACGCAGGCATCGGAAATCTTGGACGTCACCAGCCGGATGGCGCGAATGGCGTCGTCGTTTCCCGGAATGACGTAGTCGATCATGTCGGGGTCGCAGTTGGTGTCGACGATGGCGACGACCGGAATTCCGAGCCGGTTGGCTTCGGCCACTCCGATCTTCTCCCGGTGAGTGTCCACGACGAAGAGAACGCCGGGAAGGCGCGTCATTTCCTTGATGCCTCCCAGGTTGCGCTCGAGCTTCTCGCGCTCCTGCTGAAGCTTCAGGATCTCCTTCTTGGGGAACCGGTTGATGCTTCCATCCTCGGACATGGAATCGAGTTCTTTCAGACGGTCGATCCGCATTTTAATGGTCTTGAAGTTGGTAAGCATGCCGCCGAGCCAGCGGTAATTGATGTAGGGCATACCGGCTCTGGCCGACTCTTCCTTGATGGTGTCCCTTGCCTGCTGCTTGGTGCCGACGAACAGGACGGTTTCCCCGGCCGCGACATTGTCCAGCACGAACTGGTACGCGGTATGGAAAAGGCGTACGGTACGCTGAAGATCTATGATGTAGATCCCGTTCCGGGCGCCGAAAATATACGGTTTCATCTTGGGGTTCCAACGGCGCGTCTGGTGGCCGAAATGAACCCCCGCTTCCAGCAGTTGCTTCATACCTACTACGGGCATCGTAACCTCCTTCTGGTTCCTGCCTCCACTCCCCCATTCACCCGGACCGCTTTGCCGGGCACCAAAAGGTCAAGGGGAATGTGCGTCATTAATGTATACGCTGATTCCAGCCAATCCGAAAACACTTAACATAGCCATAGGGGCATTGCAATAAAAAATTAAACACCGGATTCCCGTCGGTCCGGATAGGACCCTCTCTCATTCGGCATGGAGCCGAACGTCGAATATCCGCAATCTTTTCCCTAAACGACGGTCGCCGCCGTCTTTTCCATCTCCCCGTCGACTCCCGTGTTGCTAAAACTGCTTTGAGAAATTACTAATTACTACTATAGAGAACATAAGAGCGGACCGTTATCAACCAGAGAAGGGGTAATCATGGCAGACCGGCAGTTCATACGACGAAAGAAATACGACCAGGGGCAGGAGCAGTCTTCTTCGGAGACCGTAACCGAAAGCAGGCCGCCGCGTCAGCAACGGGCCAACATCTGGGATATGCTCAAGGGGCAACGTCTTGTAATACAATGTAAAACTGGCGTCATTATCGAAGGGGAATTCCTGGAGATGGACAAGGGAATCATTCGGCTCGCCGACGCCACGGTCAAGGGGAAGTACCATATCGCGCGGCCGCAGTGGCTTTTGCTGGAAAGGGTGGCGGTGGCGCACATTCATCCCGTTTGCGACGTGGAGCCTATTGCCCTTGGTTGAGCGCGGGGAGGAGAGCCTTGTCGATGTTCCTGAAGCGTGGAACAAGTCCGCCGATAGAATAATCAATGGAAAACGGCGCAAGATTTTCGTGGCGGGTTCGGTGGATAGCGGTAAGAGTACGTACTGCCGCTTTCTCAGCCGAAGACTATTGGAGGCGGGAGCCGGGGTCGCCGTGGTGGATGCGGATATAGGCCAGAAGGACATCGGTCCGCCGGCGGCCGTCACTCTTGGCTATCCCGATCTCTCCGGCGAGTTGCGCGATACCGAAGCCGCGGCTTTCTACTTTGTCGGCGCGGTCAACCCGGTCGGGCATCTCCTGCCGGTGGTCGTCGGCGCCGGATTGCTGGTCGGTATCGCTGCCGCCTCCGCGTCGTTCGTCATCATCAATACCACGGGGCTGGTCCAGGGTCCGGGTTTGGCGCTCAAGTGGTTCAAGATCGAGGCCACGCGGCCGGACGTGATAGTCGGAATAGGGAGGGGGAGCCTGCTGAATCCGATCCTGAACTGCTACCGGAATTGCGGCGTCATCCGGCTTTTTCCGTCCCGCCGGGCCGTGCGCAGGACTCCGGAAGAGAGGAAGGCGGCGAGAGAGGCCGCTTTTGCGCGGTACTTCGCCCGTGCGCGGGAGGTTGCTTTCGACGTCGGCCGCGTGGCGTTCCAGAGGACGACGCTCTTCAGCGGGGAAGCGCTCAAAGGGGAAGAACTGGAGGGAGCCCTTCATGTCGAAAGGACGGCGGAGGGGATTTTCGCGGTTTTGGAAGCCGCCGCTGAAAGGTGGGAAGGGCCGCCGGGAACGACCCTTGCGCCGGCAGGCTTTGAGCGGGGACTTCTGTGCGGCCTGGCGACGCGAAAGAACCGGGGGCTCGGCCTTGCGATCGTCAAGGAGATCGATTTCGCCGCGGGAACCATCACCCTGCTGACCCCCGTGGACCCCGGCCGGGTCGGAGTCATCCAGTTCGGGGACATCTACGTGGGTGCGGACGGCCGGGAACTGGGCAGGCGGAGAGCGGGGGGCTTTTGAAAGGGCCTCCTTTTCTTCAAAAAAGCTTCTTCTTGCCTCTTTCGCTTCAAGAGGGTCTCTTCTCCTTTCAAGACAGCCTGCTTTTCCGCATATCTCGGTCGGCTTGCGGATCATCCGGATTCATGGCGATTTCTCCCACCATGTCCGCTTCGGTTGCGTATTGCCGCACGGTGCGGGGTGTCAGGGGGGAGCTGAAGTCGTGTTTGAGCAGGAAGTGCGCCAGTTCCTGAATCGCTATGAGGGTCCTTTCCTCTCCGGACATGGTGGAATCGAGAACGAGCAAGGCGTTGTGCCCTTTGGACAGCTCCGGCAGGGCCCCCAAGCTTTCAAGAAAATCCCTCATCTGCTCCTTGCCGACCAGCGCGCCTTTCGGCAGAAATCCGGGAATCATGACGACGGCGATATTCTCCCGCTCGACAATGTCCTTTACGTTTCGCCAGGTGAGTCTCTTCCGGCCGAAGTGGGGAATGGCGTTTTGCAGCCTGTCGATAATCTCGGTCCTGGTGGCGGGCATACTCTCTCCTCTCTAAGCGTCTGAACGGCGCGCGCGGCCAAAGGGCGTACGCGGCGCGGACGGCAAGTTTGTTCACCCATCATGTTGCGGATTCAGCCCCTGGAAGGCGCCGACGGACGGACCGGTGTGCCCCGGCGCACCGGTCCCGTTGGATCACTTGAGCGCAACTTCATCCGCCTCTTCACTCCTTCTCGCGACCCCGGGCCTGCTTCGCAACGCCCTCGGATTTTCAGGCGATTCGATGTACCCGTCGTCCACGAGGTGTGAAAGGGCCTGCTTTAATTCGGAAACATCATGTATTCCGGTCATATCTTTAATGGATTCGATATCTTTGAGCTTATCTTCCTCCGGAGTGTCGCTGTAAAGCATAACGGCGAGGTAGACCTTGAACGCCGGTTCCGGCATCCTGGCGAGGCTTCCCGTAACCATCATGTCGCACAGGTCCAGAAAGAGGTCGGGCAACTGGCCGGTGACGTACCGCAATTCCCCGGAATAGTTCTGGACGAGTGAAACGATCTGGGATTTCAGAAGACTACCGGTTGAATTCGCTACTATTCCCCTGGCCACCAGTTGCCTTACACTTTCCAGAAAGGGGCTGCCTTCCGATAAAAAAGGCTGCCCGGCCTCGGCTGAGGACGGTACGGACCTGTGGTCGCTGTGTACCGGAGGCTTGATGGTATTTCTCCGAGGTTTTCTGTTAAATGTCATCCTTGGCACGTTGGTTCCTTTCAAAGCGGCAGGCGCTTCCCTGGAGCATCTCCGCTCGGGTGGTCGGAACAGCCGCATGCTGTCCTCATGACCTTGTACAACAATAATTTCAATCTATGTCTGATCTGTTGATTTCAATAATTTATCGGTATTTCAACAGATGGACTCTCCGAATCACGCACCGCAAAAACAATGTCCTTCTGGACAAGTAAAATAAGTATTGGGCGGCGGTGATGTAAATACCAAAAGATTTAACCCATAATACTGAGAATAAATAGGTATTTTGCGTCGGGACGACATAAGACGATAGGGCGGATTCCCGAATGGACGCGGATGCCGGAGAATGTGCGGGCAGGAGTCTCTCCTTCCTCGCCTGAAAGTGTCGTTGAACCTCTACGGGAACGCCGATAGGTCAGCGAGTATGGATATTTTATTCTTACCAAGCGCCTGAATGGATGACCGGACCTACGCGGGATTACGACACGTTGTCGCTTCAACCCCATTGTTCTTTCTGAAAACCCCAAGGTTCTTTCTGAACTCCAGTGTTCCTCCTCTTGTGACCTACCACTGGACCGGCGGGTGGAAGTTCGGCAACGGGTTTCGAAACATCTTCACCCCCGGGCAGGAGACGCTCTACTCCCTCGTTAGCTACGGGCAGATCCGGGGATGCGTCGTCACATGGGTGATGCTCCTTGCCCCGGAGCATATCTTCACCGAACGGTTCGCCGAGAAGCTTCACTCCATCCCGCACCTGCTTGACCAGTTTTGAATCGTGCCGATTATTTTGTGGAGCGTAGCTGCATACTGTGCTACGATGTTCAAGACTTCG
>CAYOVG010000180.1:0-13650 GCA_964407285.1 uncultured Syntrophobacteraceae bacterium | reverse complement strand
CCGTTGATAAACCGTATTGCGGGCAGGCTGATGAAAAACGATGAGATGCAAGGCGTGCGAATCCTGAGGAATGAGGCGTACAACCAGTACGCCGCAAAGAGGAAGGGTAAAGCGCAACGCGGCGGATCGCGTTTTTGAACGGCCTGCCCGCGGGGCATGCATACAAGGTGGAACCATGAGGTACGCAGAAACGGGTTTTAATCTGGAAATCGACCTGTCCCGGGGAAGCATCGATAAAGTACCGACGGATCCCAGGGTGACGGAACTGCATCTCGGGGGTCTGGGCACCAACGCCAAGATCTTATGGGACCGGGTACCCCCTGAAACGGCTCCGTTTTCCGAGGATAATCTGCTGATCTTCGGCACGGGTCTGTTGTGCGGCACGCCCGCCATAGGCTGCAACCGCACCATTCTATCCACCATCTCTCCTCAGACGTTGCTGATGGCGTTCTCCATGATGGGAGGATTCTGGGCCCCGGAACTGAAATACGCCGGTTATGACAAGGTGATCGTTCGCGGGAGGTCCCCCGATCTGGTGTACTTGTGGATCCACAACGACACCATTGAAATACGCGACGCCTCCCACCTGCGAGGCAAGGGCGCCGTGGAGACTTCGGAACTCATCCGGCGGGAACTGAAGGAGCCCGGAGCCCAGGTGTCCGCCATCGGATTGGCCGGGGAAAACCGGGTGTATTTCGCCTCCGTCGAACAGGGAAGGTCCAGCGCCAGCCGGGGGGGAATCGGCGCCGTTATGGGGGACAAGGGGCTGAAAGCCATCGCCGTTCGTGGAACCAACGACATCCATATCGCCCGCCCGGACCAGTTTATGGACTGCTGCAACCAGGTCCTCGAGTACATACAGTTCCGAGCGGAAAACCCCATCCAGGGGGTACCCCCCATTCTGGCCGGGCTCGGATCACCTCAAGAAATGGCCATCCACGACGAGGAATGGCACACCACCAATTTCGCCTGGGGCAATGCGCGCCACCGTCTCAAAGATTACTGGACCGAAGAAGTGGAGAAGAAATGGACGGAGAGCCTGGAATCCGTGCGGAAGCGATTCATTAGCTGCTACAACTGCCCGCTGAAATGCGGCGCCACCATTAAAGCGCCCGGGCTCCCGACGTACATGATGAAGTGCTACTCGAAACTCACCTATACCATGGCGTCCATGACGGACCTCGATTTTGGTTTCAAGATCGCCCAGCGCGCCACGGAATACGGCGTGGACGCCTTTTCGGCCCCGCAGGTCATGGCGTTCGCCGTCGAACTGTACGAAGCGGGCATTCTGACCGATCGGGACATGGCCGGAATGCCCTCCGATAACGAGGGACGGTTTATTTGGCTGCTGGACCGCATCGTCCGGCGGGAGGGGATCGGAGATGTTCTGGCCGACGGCACGCATTGGGCGGCCCGGCGCATCGGCCGGGGTTCGGAAGCCTATGCGCACAACAACATCAAGAAACACGAGCAGCTGCCTCTCAAGCTGGGAATGCTGAATCCCATTTATTTCCTCATGTATTGCACCGGCGAAAAGATGAATATCACCCAAATCGAAGGGCAATTCCCCCAGGCGCCTTTTGCCAAGAGAGAAGACCGGGAGGCGTTCGTAAAGGACTGGATTCAGGTTCCCAACGAAAAATTCAAGCAATATTTCGTGGACTGGGAGCCGCGCGGAGAAAACTCCATTCCCTTTTATCCGTCCATCGAGGCCACCTGTGAGATTGTCGACTGGCAGGAAAAGATGCACTACATTGACGACACTCTGGGCATGTGCGCCGGTTTGTCCTCATTTCCCCTGAAACCTCCGTACCACATACACAATCTGCCGGCCCTGATCTCCTCGGCGACGGGCGTCGAGATGGACGAAGCCGCGCTATCCCAGGTCGCGAAGAGAAACAGGACGTTGGTTCGATCCGTCAATATAGCAAGAGGGATGAGGCGGAAGGATGAGAAGCCTCCGGAGAATCACTGGAAAAAGCGATTTCCGGAACTCGAGTCCAAGCTGTTGGATGCGTACTACCAATTTAAGGGGTGGAACCGTCAGGGGATTCCCACCCGGGAGTCTTTAGAGGAGCTTTCTTTGGACTACGTCGTTCAAAAATTCCTGAACATGGGGATTTTCGACGATACGGATGGTACTCCTTCCAAGGATATTCCTTCCAAAGAATAATGGAAATGGGCGTGGAGGGAGTGCGCCGTGAAGACTGAGAAGAAGAAAAGAATCGTCAAGACCATACGGGTCGACGTCGACCAGTGCAACGGGTGTCGGGCATGCGAGGTCGTCTGCTCCGGCTTCCACGCGACGCCGAAATACAGCGGCAACAACCCGTCGAGATCCCGGATTCGGGTGATTCACGAGCCGCTGAGGGACATCTATGTCCCCGTATATGCGGGTGAGTACGTGAAAGCCGAATGCGCCGCCCGAGACAAGTATACCATTGACGGAAAGGAATACGACGAGTGTTCTTTCTGCAGGGCTTCCTGTCCGTCCCGGGACGTTTTCAAGGAACCGGATTCGGGGCTTCCTCTACGCTGCGACCTGTGTGAAAGCGATCCGCCTCTGCCCGAACCCATGTGCGTTCAATGGTGCCTGAACGACGCCCTGATTTACGAAGAAAGGGAAGAAGAGATCGAAGAGGAAGAAGAAACGCACCGGGAGATGGAAATCGGATTGGAGGCGTTGGCGGGCAAGCACGGACTTCAAAAGATACGGGATGCCGTGGCGCGAATGTCCATGGCCAAAAAGCGCTGACGGCCCGACGAAGCATGAAGCGTTACGCCCCCGGCGTGAAAGCAGATCGCGTTTTTCAACAGCCTGATAGGAAAGACAGTGGAAACGGTCGCCGACTATAAAGAAATCATCGACCTGATCAAGGCCAGGGGCGGGGACGCCTTCAAATTATGCTATCAATGCGGGCTCTGCGACGCCGTGTGCCCGTGGAACCGAGTCGGGACCTTCAGTATGCGCCGCCTGGTTCGACAGGCCACCTTCGGCCTCACCGAGATAGAAAGCGAAGATCTCTGGCGTTGCACCACCTGCGGTATCTGCCCCGAACGGTGCCCCCGGGATGTAAAGCAAATCGAATCCGGCGTTTCCTTGCGCCGAATCGCCACGGAGTACGGGGTCTTTGCGCCTTCCGCCCGTCCCGTGCGCACCGTGGGTGCAAGCCTCGTCGGTGAAGGAAACCCCTTGAACGAACAACGCAAAGACCGGGCGAAGTGGGCGGAAGGCCTCTCCGTCAAGACCTTCGTCGAGGGCATGGAGATCCTGTATTTCCCAGGCTGCTACCTCAGCTATGACCCCCGATTGAAAAAGGTGGCCGCAGCCACGGCGGGTATTCTCCACCGGGCGGGCGTGGATTTCGGAATCCTGGGTCCCAGGGAAAATTGCTGTGGAGAAAGCATTCGCAAGACCGGCGACGAAGCATTGTTCAAACGGTTGGCCCGGGAAAATATCAAGACCTTTATCGAAAACGGGGTCCGGAAAATTCTGGTTTCTTCCCCTCATTGCTACCATACCTTCAAGAACGAGTACTCCGAATTTATGGTGAACTTCGAGGTGATCCATATTTCCCAATTGTTGCTGGAGCTTATCCATAGCGGAAGACTTGAGTTCAAGAAAGAATACCCCAAGAAGGTTACGTATCACGACCCCTGTTATCTGGGGCGGCATAACGGCATCTACGACGAAGCGCGGGAGATTTTGAAGCGGATACCCGGACTGGAGATGGAAGAAATGCCCGAGTCGCTGGAAAACAGCCTGTGTTGCGGCGGGGGCGGAGGCAGGATCTGGATGGAGACCCCCAAGGGGGAGCGATTTTCCGATCTCAGACTGGAACAAGCCGGTAGGATCGGAGCCCGGGTGTTGGCTACGTGTTGCCCCTATTGCATCACCCATTTTGAGGACAGCAGGTCAACCATGGCGAATGATAACCTCCCTGCAATCAGGGACATAACGGAGATTGTTCAGGAAGTACTATAGCAACTGGACGGTCGGTGGGACGATCTGAAGGGAACGCACCGGGATAGGATGAGAATGGAGCGACGTGGAAAAGCAACCCCTTGAGGAACAGCAGGTGAATCGATCTTCCATGAGCCGGTTCGGAGACGTCATGGTTGTCGGCGGGGGTATCAGCGGCATCCAGGCGGCTCTCGATCTCGCCACATCGGGGTACAAGGTTTTCCTGGTGGAGAAATCCCCCGCCATCGGCGGAAAGATGGCCCAGTTGGATAAAACCTTCCCGACCAATGATTGCTCCATGTGCATCGAATCTCCCAAGTTCATCGAGTGCGACCGGCATCCCAATATAGAGATACTCACCTACACGGAGGTGGACCGGGTTGAGGGGGAAGCCGGCGACTTCCGGGTAACCCTGACTCGAAAGCCCCGATACGTGATGGAAGACAGGTGCACCGGGTGCACCGTATGTGTGGAATACTGCCCCGTCCATGTCAAGGATCCGTTCAACCAGGACCTGTCATCCAACAAAGCCATCCATATATACTTTTCTCAGGCGGTCCCTCTGATCACGTACATCGATGAAAACTGCCTGTATCTCAAGGAAAGGAAGTGCACGATCTGTCAGGCGGTGTGTAAGAACGACGCCATAAACTTCCACCAGGAAGCGGAACGGATCGAAGTGAACGTAGGAGCCGTCGTGTTGGCTCCGGGCTACGAAACATTCGATCCCGAGCCGAGGGGCGACTATGGCTACGGTAAGCTGGCCAATGTGGTGACCAGCCTGGATTTCGAACGGCTCTTGTGCGCCACGGGCCCGTACGAAGGGGAGATCCGGCGGCCTTCCGACGGGAAGCATCCACATAGCATCGCCTGGATTCAGTGCGTCGGTTCCCGGCAGGTCAACCCGGGAGGCAACCGTTACTGCTCCGCGGTATGCTGCTCCTATACCCAGAAGCAGGTCATTCTGGCCAAGGACCATGACGCCGGCGTGCAGGCCGCCGTATTTCACAATGATGTTCGTTCGTACGGCAAGGATTTTGAACGATTCTACCAGCGGGCGGAGCGTCTTCCCGGGGTTCGATTCATACGAAGTTACGTATCCCTGGGAAGAGAGATTCCGGAAACCGGGAATATAACCCTTCGATACGCCGCCCCTGAAGGGGGTGTGAAGGAGGAGGAATTCGAACTGGTGGTGCTGTCCGTGGGCCTGAATCCTCCCCTGGACGTGCAGGGCGTCGCCGCAAAGTTCGGCATCGAACTCAATGAGTACGGCTTCTGCAAGACCCATCCGCTCAATCCCATGGAGACGACCCGTCCGGGAGTTTTCGTTAGCGGGGCCTTTCAAGGGCCCATGGACATACCCGAGTCCGTGGTGACCGCCGGAGCCGCGGAAGCCCTTTGCGGCCGACTGCTGGAATACCGGCGGGGAAAGCTGGCCCGGGAGAGGGCGTATCCCCCGGAAAGGGATGTCTCGAACGAGGAACCCCGGGTGGGGGTCTTTGTCTGTCATTGCGGGGCCAATATCGGGAGAGTGGTGGATGTGCCTTCCGTGGTGGAATATTCCCTGATGCTGGATCACGTGGTCCATGCCGAAGAGAGTCTTTTTGTGTGCTCCACGGATGCGGCCGAGCAGATATCCAAGACCATCCGTGAAAAAGGACTCAACCGGGTGGTGGTGGCCGCCTGCACCCCCAAGACGCACGAGCCGTTATTCCGGGACACGCTCCGGGAAGGCGGCATCAATCAGTACTTCTTCGAGATGGCCAATATCCGGGAACACTGCTCCTGGGTGCACTCCCGGGAAAAGGAAGAAGCCACCCGAAAAGCCAAGGATCTGGTCCGCATGTCCGTGGCGCGGGCCGTTTTCCTACAGCCCTTGCAGGAATTTGATCTGTCCGTCGACAAGACGGCATTGGTGGTGGGAGGAGGGCCGGCGGGCATGACCTGCGCCTTGAGCCTGGCCGACCAGGGATTCGAGGTATACCTGGTGGAAAAGGAATCCGACTTGGGCGGGATGGCTCGAAGGCTTTTTTTCACCCTGGAAGGCCTGGATGTTCAAGCCTATCTGCAGGATACGATACGCAAGGTGTACAGGCGCCCTCTGATCCACGTGTTGACGGATGCCGTCGTCACGGAGGTTTCCGGTTATGTCGGTAACTTCACAACCCGGGTGGAGTCCAGGGGAAGGATCACGGAGATCCGCCACGGAGCGGCCCTATTGGCTACCGGGGCCCAGGAGTATACGCCTGTCGAGTACCTGTATGGAACCGACGACCGGGTCCTGACTCTGTTGGAATTGGAGCAGCAAATCCACCGGGGAGAGGAGCGGCTGAACCGGCCGCAGAGCCTGGTGATGATCCAATGCGTAGGGTGCCGGCAGGAAGACCGCAATTATTGCTCCCGGATATGCTGCAGCCAATCCATCAAAAACGCCTTGAAGTTGAAGAACATGAACCCGGCCATGGATATTTATATTCTCTTTCGGGATATGAGGACGTACGGCTTCAGGGAGGATTATTACCGGGAAGCATCGGGCAGGGATATACGATTCATCCGTTATGAGCCCCAGGATAAGCCTCGGGTGGAAGCGGCGGAGGCGGATGGGCGGCGCGTGTTACGGGTCACCGTGACGGAACCGATTTTGGGCGAAAAGCTGGTCATCGACGCCGATACGCTCGTCCTGGCCGCCGCCGTGATTCCCTCGGCGGGAAGTCTGGAAATTGCCCGCGTATTCAAGGTCCCTTTGAATCCCGACGGGTTCTTCCAGGAAGCCCACGTGAAATTACGGCCCGTGGATTTCGCCGCGGACGGCGTTTTCCTGTGTGGTGCGGCGCACTACCCCAAGCACCTGTCGGAGACCATCAGCCAGGCTTACGGAGCCGCCGGCCGGGCCATCAGCCTTCTTTCACAGGATTCCGTCACGGCTTCCGGTTCCGTATGCGAAGTGGATGAAAAGAAGTGTATTGCCTGTGGGGCGTGTGTATCGGCTTGCGCGTACGGGGCCATAACGTTTCAGGATATACGGGGAAGCAAAAAGGCCGGGGTCAACGCCGTTCTGTGCAAGGGAGACGGTCTCTGTAACGCCAAGTGTCCCACAAACGCCATCTCGCTGAAGCATTACACGGACGAGGAGGTCCATCGGCAGATTGACGCGGCGTTTCGGGTTTCCTAGCGGCCCGTTCATAAACCGTACTTCGGGCAGGCGGGTGCAAAACGATGCGATGCAAGTCACGCCGAAGGCGGGACCGTCGGCGTGACGACGGATGGCGTTTTTCAACAGCCGGGCAAAGAAGGGGTGATACGAAGATGGGAGCACGCCTCGGGTTCAGACCCAGGATATTGGGTTTTTTGTGCAATTGGTGAGGATATTCCGCCGCGGACTTGGCTGGAGTTTCCAGACTTCAATATGCACCGGAAATCAGGATTGTCCGGCTCATGTGTACGGGCAGAATGGACCTGTCTTTCATTTTTCGAGCCTTCCTCCATGAAGCCGACGGGGTGTTTATCGGCGGATGTTGGCCCGGGGAGTGTCATTATAGTACCGAGGGCAACTATCATGCATGGAACCTGGTTCATCTGTGCAGGAAATTGCTGGAGCACATAGGGGTGAACCCGAAGCGGGTACGAATCGAATGGATTTCCGCCTCGGAAGGAATGCGTTTCGCCGAGATCATGAACGACTTTGTCGCCCAGGTGCGCCTGTTGGGGCCCATCGGAGAAGGCGAAGGCATGAACGAAGCGGAATGCCGATCCAGGCTGGAAGGGGTTGCCCGGCTCATTCCCTACATCAAGATGGTGAAAGAGGAGAAGCTGGCGTTGCGCCTGGAAAAGGAAGAAGACTACAGCGCCTTGTACGAACGTGACGAAATCGACCGGTTATTTCGCGAAGTGGTCTCGTACCATATTGATCCCGAAGCGTGCCGGGCCTGCATGATCTGCCTGGCGAAGTGTCCGGTGGGAGCCATTACGGGAGGAAAACGTCGGATCCATGTAATCGACCAGGAGAAATGCATCAAGTGCGGAACCTGCCTGCACGTCTGCCCCCCCCAATTCGCCGCGGTGAAGAAGACCTCGGGAGTCCCCGTTCCGCCTCCCATCCCGGAAGGAGAGAGAGCCTTGGCCGGAAAACGCATAGAGACAGAGACTGCAAGAAGCGCCGGTATGGGCTTTGAATGAGTGGGTTTCGGGCGAGTGTTTCAGATGTGGGGAAGATGGATCAATGCTTTTCTTCAACGAGTTGAAATCACTCCTGAATCGCCTTTAATAGCGCATCCCGGGCATCTGAGTAAAATTGAATATCCACCTTTGTCGCCATCTCATCCGAGAGGTCCAGCAGTTGGCGGCGCGCGGTTACGGGGATCAGCATAGCCGTGGCCCCTTTCTCGATTGCGATTTCCGCAATGGTAACCGCGTTGTGGACAGGTTCGATGGACCCTCCCAGATTGAGTTCACCCACAACGATTAAGCCACCTCGTGTGCTCTTTTTCAGAAGGGCGGTACACAGAGCCACCAGCGCCGCAACTCCGAGCTTCGCGCCCGTCTTGGACGCATCAAAAGCTCGTAGTTGAACGGTGAACTCATGCTGGCGAGGGTCTTTGTCACCGACGAGGCGGGCGGCTTGGGTATACAGATTCTGGCCGGCATACGCCAAGGACTCACGAAACGCCGCCGGCACGGGTTTGTTGAGAATCTTAACGCCTGAGCCGGGACCCACGTTGACCTCAATACGGTACAGCCCAGGGTGGTCATCCATCCCGCCGGGGCTGATGGCCCACGCCTGTCCGGGCTCAAGGGGATCTCCCCCAATACCGCTTTCACTCTGGAGTTCCGGCGTGGATACGAACTTCTCGACCCCGTCATTGCCGAACACATAACTGAAGTGGGTGGTGCGGAATTCCGCAGCGCCGATGCGCTTCTGCTGTTCTTTTACACGCCGTCGGGCTTCGAGTGCTACGCGGATCGCCCATTCCAGGTCTTGGTCGGGTACGGTATCTTCAGCGCCTGGATACAGCAGCTTGAGCAACCCGCTGATGGTTTTATGGACCGCATTCGTGTCGCGGCCGCTCAGTGCGCCGCCGAGGAAGACACGGTTCTGCATGGCGGTGAGTCGGGTTTGACTGCGCAGGCGGCTCCAGCATTCCGACAGGAAGTCACTTACCAGACCGAAATGCTCCGTGAGGTTTTCCTTGCTGATCTTCGGAACGTCCCATCCCGGCAGATACGCATGAATGCGATCCATAAACGCCGTATCATTCCGCATTTCCTGCGGGAGCGGGCCCAGTAAATGTCCCACCCGCTGCTGGTGCTCGACGTCCACTTCGAAGTTTCCAACCAGTACCAGACTCCCGTCTGCACGAATGCTTTCCTTGCCACGGCTGAATTCTCCGGATTCCATGTATCCTTTCATGATGTTCACGCCGTCTTTTTGGTCGAAGGAGATGCCCGTAATTTCATCAAAGCAGACCACGTCGTACTGGCACACCAGTCCTCGCTGCCCGGTGGCGTTATTAACGAACATCCGGGCCACGGTAGCCTTGCCTCCGGAAATGAGGTGAGCGTAAGGCGATACCTGTTGGAACAGATGACTCTTGCCGGTTCCACGAGGCCCCAGCTCGACGAGATTGTAATTGCGCTCGACGAAAGGGACCATCCGGAGCATGAAGGCGTTGCGGGCCCGCTCGGAAAGCGATGCCGCCTCGATTCCGATGCTGCGCAGCAGGAACGCTTTCCACTCTTCGGTCGTAAATCGTTTCCGCGCTTCGGCCAGGGTGCCCAGTACCTCCCGTTTGGAGAGCTGTATCTCCCGCAACGCCTCGATGCCGAAAGGACGGCCGTTCCTCTCCTGGGCTATGGCCGCATCATAGGACAGTGTGATCTCCGCGTAGAAACCACCGGTGAGCATCCGCTCGTGCTCTTTCACAAAATCGGGGCTGATGCGGGCGTCCCTGAGACGCAGGCCGGGCAGGGTCGCAAGATACGAATCCGTTCTGGCATCGAGGCGTGCGCTGATGAGGTCGATAATCTTCACCGCGCCCTTTTCGCGAGCGCGCGACTTGAACAATTCCTCGTCGCCCGCCTTGACGGCGCGTTCCGCGAGCTGCCTTTGAGCGATCTTGACGCCTTCGTCGATCTCTTCCAAATCCGTGCCTGCGCAGTAACGGCCCAAAAGAAACTCGACCACATAGGCGGGAACGGGGAACTGGCGGCTGAAGGTTCGAACCAGGTCTTTCCGAACCAGGAATCCATCCAGGACGGATGCCGCGATAGTATCGATAGGATCCATTTCCACTAATCGTCTTCCTTGCCGATGTGGGTTGAGCGTTGAGCTATGAGACGACCTTCGTCATCGAGGAGTACAACCATGGCCTCTTGGCCTTCGAGGTCTCTGTCTTCCACCAGGACCGAACCTGTGCCATCATCCTTGAACGGCTTCGGCGCCGTGGCCACACTCGTGGCCGGATTGCCCGGCTGCATCCGGACATCAATGGAAAGGCCGATGGTTTTGCCTTCTGCCGCCACCTTGCATCGCATGTTTTTCCAATGCACATCGGTGATGCGAATCGGGGAACCAAGGACCGCCTCCTCACCCGCCGAGACGACCAGTTGAAGCGTCAGGCATTCTTGCAGGCTCAATCCGCCGTGGGCATATTCCATTCCCGCTCGGTAGCAGCTTATGCCGTCGGCCAGAGCAAATTCCTGATAGGCGTTCCAGAACCAGGGAAAGAGGCGCTCTTTAGTGGACGCACCGGGCTTGAGCGCGGCGCAACGCCCCCAGGCATTCTCGATGAGAGAGGAAGGAAGCTCCGTCTTGGGCAACCCGCCGGGCATGACTATCCACCCGTGGTCCGTAACGACCCGTATCCTATTGAAGCCTGCGGCAAGCAACCGGGCGATTCGATCCACGACTTCATCCAGAATCGTATCGAGGCGTCCGGCCAGCTTCCATCCTTTTTCGTGGCCTTCGTGATCGATGTTTCCAACCTCGCACCATACCGGACCCTGCAGGTCCTGCTCCGTTGATTTGTCCGGTAGACGCCATCCCTCTTGAGAAAGAAGTTTCCGGAAGTGGTAGCCTCCCTTCAGCGATTGGCTCGTAGCGGCCACACAAGGTTCGAAATCCGCATTGGCCTCCTGGCCGACGATGAGGTGAGACACCGGTGAAACGGCGGGTTTCCCCGTGGCCGTGACGCTCGGAAGGGCGGCCCAGATCAGAGACTCCTCCACCACCGTGAGCCCTTTTGCATTCAATCGATGGGAGAGACGCCGCGCAACGTCAAAGCGCAATCCATCGACAAATACCACGCACTGGCCGGGCTTGCCGGGCCCCGGCGCCGCCTTGGCGTCGCGTTGTCGCGGATAGCCTTGGCGCGCCACGACCTTTTGCAGGTATCGCGCCGCATCTTCGGCCCACGGCAGATAAATCGCGCGTATCGCCACGGAGACGGCATCGAGGTCCTCTTGTCTGATGACGCAGGCCAGCGCGCGCAGCACGGCGTTGTCGGCCCGCCATCCGGAGGAAAGATAGGCTTCCTGGAGATCCTTGATCGTTCCGGCGGTAAGCGCGTTGTTCGTAACTTCCGCCAGCCTGGCCAGATGCTCCAGGGCGCAAGCAAGCGGCGCATCACCGAGTTCCGCCCAGACAAGATCTCTCCTTTCCTTATGCCGCCTTTCGAGTTCTTCAAGACGACGGCGGGCGTCGTGGGGCGGAAAGCGCTGAATGTCCAAGAGTTCGGTTCGGAGTGTCTGTTCTTGGCGGTCGTTCCACTGCGGCCAGGCGCCATGCGTATGGGCATTGGAACAGAAATCGATCTGGAGCGGAACCTGTCGGATGAGAGACGGGATATTGGGGTATCGATTCGGCGCCTCGCAGAATCGTTCCCAGACCGGAAGCCAGGGACCCTTGCGCTCCGCCAGAAACATGGCGCCCTTGAGGTTGCCGTAATTTGCCGGATCAAAAGCGAGCCGGGACTTGCACACCTCCACAAATCCAGTCCAGGAATTTTCGTCACGCGCCGCCCTGAAGGCTTCCCCTTGGTCGAGCCATTGCAGGAGATCGCGCACGGGATCGCCGCCGGTCAGGAGTGTGTTAAAGTAATCCTTGTCCAGGCGTTTGCCCTTCAACAAATCGATGTCCTCATCCAACAGCCGGTAGAGCGCCAACTGCATGGCATGCTTGGAATCGTTGTCCTGGGAGACATCGAGCCCCAGTCCGCCCTCGTGGGATTTCAGGAACGCGAGAATGGTCCAGTCCTTGCCATTGATCTGCGACCAGATTACCCCGCTGTACTGCAGTTCGGCCAAGGGTTTCAGATGGTCCGGGCAGGTCTCGACGGCGCGTAGATCCTGGCGGCTTACCCCGGGCAAGTACAGGATCGGGGTCGACCCGCTGGGAGTCGCGATGTTGGGAGCCTTGCCGACGAGCACGCACCGGAGCCAGATGGCGGGCCCGGTCTTCTTCCCGACATCGTATTCGCCCAGGATGAACATCTCCGGAAGCTCGGCCTGCAGTCGCGCCGCGACGGCTTCCCACTGGCGATCTCCATCGGGCCACAGGATGCAGCGAGGAGCCGCCTGGACGTCGGGGTTATGGATTGCCGCATCACGAACGCCCTTGACAAGGCGCTCCATGATCAACATGTCGCACCTCCGTCCATCCGAAAAAGCTCCATCGCGGATTGGACCAGCTTGGCGGTTCGAGCATCGATCTGCTCTATGCTCCAGGTCTCGGCGTTCGCCAAGTCTTCATTCAGTTTCAGAACGTTCTTGTAGCCCACGAAACGTCCTTCCCGGTCCTTTCGATCGCGTTTTTCCTCGAAACTCTTGCTGCCCAGGGCGCTGTTGAAAGCGGAAATGGTCAAATTGCCCAGCTTGTGAACATGGGTCTGCTGATACTCCTTCGCCTTCTTCAGGTCGCTGCCCGCCATCATGTCGACCCATGAGGGGGGAATGTTTTCGCCTTGCGGGAATATGTGTTCGATAGTCCATAGGAATTGCCTGTTCTCGACACGCCAAAGATCGACCCAGGATTCCCGGGTCATGGCCTGTTCGGCCAGGGCACACAGGACGAATCGGGTAACGCCCGAGTTTTCCTCATAGATGGGTCCTTGGAGATTACTTCGGAACAATTCATCCGATGCCGAGACCGAAGCCAGCTTTTTGCGCACCGTCTCCACGACGACCGCGCCCGTTGCACCGGCCATGTCCTCTATAAGCGCCATAAACAGCCGGGTAAGATCGCGTGTGGGCGGAGTGTCGGTGAGATTGCGGCGGACGAAGAAGCGCATCAGCAGGTTCGCTATTTCGCACAAGTGCTTATTGGTAAGACACAGTACTGTCCTGTGGACCAGAAGATACAGCAGCAACAGGTAAGAGGGGGCGCCCTGAATCCGCTCGAGGTTTTTGAGGGGCATTTCAAGGCCGTTCAATGCCTCGTCTTGATTGCGGGACAGGATCAGCGAATAGAGTTGACCGGCCGTCCCGATCTTTTCCAGACAACCCTTGGCGTTGTGTTTGATGAGTTCCTCGTATATCTGGATCAGGTTCGAGCGGGTCGCTATCGGTCCCAGAGGATCCTTCTTCTTTTCGTCTTCTTTGCGGAACGGAGCGTTCAACTCGTCCTTGAACGCGTTGTAATACTGGCGAAAAAAGCGCTCCTGGACGGCATAGTCGTCACCCAGGTATCCAAG
>CAYOVG010000179.1:0-13761 GCA_964407285.1 uncultured Syntrophobacteraceae bacterium | reverse complement strand
CATGAAGAGCTGGAAGTCGGCCTCCTTGCCGTTGTGCGGCGTTGCCGTCATCAGCAGGAAATGACGGGTGAGGGTGGAGAGAAGCT
This sequence comes from uncultured Syntrophobacteraceae bacterium, assembly GCA_964407285.1. Lineage (GTDB taxonomy): Bacteria > Desulfobacterota > Syntrophobacteria > Syntrophobacterales > Syntrophobacteraceae > CAYOVG01. The sequence continues at coordinate 13,675 of CAYOVG010000179.1, read as the reverse complement.
GTCCGAGCCGGTAGCGTTTGGTGTACTTCATCTCGGCGCCGAAGATGGTGGCCGACATTTTGTGCGCCTCGTCGCAGACGACCAGGTCCCAACCGCAGTCCGGCGCCTGGAGTTTGCGCCGCACGTCCTCGTTGCGCGAGAGCTTGTCCAGGCGGGCGATTACCAGGTTGGTCTCGAAAAACCAGTTGCCGGTGCGGGCGGATTCGAGTTTCTCGTTGGTGAGGATCTTGAACGGCAAATGGAATCGGCGATAGAGTTCGTCCTGCCACTGCTCGGCCAGGCTGCCGGGGCAGACGATGAGACAGCGCCGCAGATCTCCACGAGCGATCAGTTCCTTGATGAGCAGCCCGGCCATGATGGTCTTTCCGGCTCCGGGATCGTCGGCGAGCAGGAAGCGTAGCGGCTGCCGGGGCAACATCGCCTCGTATACGGCGGTGATCTGGTGGGGCAGCGGGTCGACGAGCGACGTGTGGACCGCAAGCACCGGGTCGAAGAGGTGTGCAAGGCGTATGCGGTGCGCTTCGGAAACAAGGCGGAACAGAGAGCCGTCGCCGTCGAAGCTCCACGGCCGGCCCTGCTCCACGAGATCGAGACGTATCTCGTCGTCTCGAAAGAGTAGCATGTTCGCCACCTTGCCGGCGGGAGTTTTATAGGTGAGTTCGAGTGCCTCGGCGCCATGCCGTTGCACGCTGACGACAGTAACGATGCAGTCGGGAAGGATGCCGCGTATGGCGGCATTGAGTTGAAGATCCTCGAGTCGAATCATTCGCGCCCTCGACCGGCAACACCGGTCCGCATTGAGCCCGGCGAAATCCGGGGAAAAACGTCTATGGATTGGAAGTCTGCTCCATGGGACATTTCAGGGAATTTATCCTACATCAACTTTCCAGGATTTAGAAGGAGAATCAAATCCAACGGCTTGAAACGCCCAAATCCGGCAGCCATTCGATAATCCGGGGCTCCATTCCGAGGCTCCATTCATAAGTTGCGTTGCAGGGCCGCGAGCCAAGGCGATCTTGCGCGGAGATTCCGTAAAGCCGCCGGGGAATGGCGAAACGATGAGACGATGAAGGGGAGCTTGCTCGCGCATGCCGCACGGTTTAACTTGTCTGTATGCGTGCCTGTCCTAATGTGAGCGTATCGCGGTTTTCGCCTCTCACATTCCAGAGTCGGCAATTCCCGGCCGTCTGCTTTCGGGGAGGGAGGGTTGGTGGAGCGGGAAGCGTGAGAGAGCCTGCCATTTGGAAGGGCCATCGATGTCCGGACGGAGAGAAAGAGAAGATACGACTCAAACGTGGAAAAACGAGCTTGTCGATGTGCTGCGAGCCGTAGCCGGGTCTTTCCTCTTTGGCGTTCCTCTTCTCTACACAATGGAGGTCTGGCGGATAGGCAACTATACATCGCCTCCACGCATGCTCTCCGCGCTTGCGATCACCTATGTCGCTCTTCTCCTCCTGACCTATTCGGCGGGATTCAGGAAGGAACAGAGATCGAGCCTCCCGGATGTTTTCATGGACAGCACGGTCGGATTGGCCGTAGCCGTTGTTGCGTCGGCCCTGAGTCTCGCGGTGATAGGGGCTTTGAGTTGGGAGCAGGGCCTGGATACCATGCTTGGACGGGTCAGCATGGAAACGGTCCCTTTCGGGGTCGGCGCAGGGATTTCCAATTTCATGGTCGAGGGAGAAAAAACCGAAGGAAGTGAAGAGGGAGAAGGGAGTCAACGGGAGAAGAGCCGGGGTGGGAGCGAGGCGGGTAGTGGAATGCTGCGGGGAACGGTCGCAAATGCAGGGGCAACGTTGCTCGGCGCCGTAATCATCGCTTTTGCAATCGCGCCGACCGAAGAGGTCCAACTGATCTCCGCCAGGCTTTCATCCGCCGGACTGTTGGCGCTCATCGCGGCATCCCTTCTTCTATCGTACGTGATCGTCTTCGAATCCTCTTTCGAATCACGGAAAAAGCGAAAGAATCAGCAAGGCATTTTTCAGCACCCTTTTACCGAAACCGTCTTTTCCTACCTGCTTTCACTCATTATGGCGCTGCTCATGCTCTGGTTGTTCCAACTCGTCGAACTCGGCGATTCCGTCGAGAAGTGGATTGACTATACGCTCGTCCTCGGTTTGCCGGCGACCATCGGCGGGGCGGCGGGAAGGCTCGCCGTATGACCGGGAACCAAAATCCACACGGAACAAACCATTCGAAGCACTCCTTACCCGAGAAAGTCTCCTTTGCCGTTTCTCTCCTCATTCTGCTGGGTGTGGTGGGGGCCGTGCTGTACGTGTGGATTTTCCCCTCGCAACGCCCGGCCGTCTTTCACATCGAGAAAGGCGGCGTACGAATCGAGGGCGGGAGTTACTACCTGGACATTACGGTTAAGAACTTCGGAGACGGGACGGCGAAAGATGTCAAAGTGGCGGGCGCTCTGATAACAGGGGGAAAAGAGGAGAAAGTTTCAACCATCTTCGACTACATTCCCGGCCGGTCGGAGGAGAAAGGGGTGCTCATATTCAGATCCGATCCTTCGACAGTCTCGTTGCGAGTCGAGAGTTACCAGGAGCCTTCTTAGTGCGAGAAAAGGAGCTTTGAGGAAGTTGTTGTTGATTCGCCGGTCAAAACCGCTACGAACGTCAAAAGATTGAAACATATTTTATGTGGAGCGTCAATAATTGCTACAGTCGGATCGGCTTTACCGTCATGTTCCTTGAATGGAGGCATACTGCGCGCCCAGGGCGTGGCGGAAACGAAATAGTGGGAGCGCAGGCCGAGGAATAGGGCGAAGAACATAAGGTAAACCGGGAAGCCTTGGGCCGGATCCGGTCCGATAGAATGCAGCCGTGCTCGAGCGGTGTTCCCCGTGTTGGCTGATTAGCTCACAAATATTGATTTTTTGACAATTATGTAAAATGTTCTTTCAAAAATTGACGGTATGGTATAGCATGGTCACGATTGATGCTTTTCCGCTCACTCATGAGCCTTGTCCGTCGGGTGAAAACGCTGCTGCAGTTCAGCCCTTGTCAGAAACGATCGCACCGGAGCGGATAGACTATGCAGCACTTCCCCAAGCTATTGCCGACCATCAGGAGCAGATTGTATTTCCTGTTGCTTTCCGTGATCATTCCGCTCTTCCTGGTTATGGCTTACATTGCCTACCAGAGATACCAGATGCAGCGGGCAAACGAGTTTCAGGCTAACCTGGAAGCGGCCCGCGCGACATCGGAGACCTTCGATGCTTTCATCTGGGGCGTAATCCATAAAGAGCATGCGATCGGTCTCGATTTCGCCGTTTCCCCTCCATCCTCCGGGGACGGAATGAACCAGCTCCTTCTCATGGCCAATTTGAAAGACTATTCTCCCGTCGTACGCAATTTCGCGTGGGTGAGTCCGCAAGGCCTCATCCTGGCTTCCAATATGGATGTGGAGATAGGCTCCGACATAGCGGACTGCCCCAGCTTCCACGAGATTCTCAATGGAAAGGAATGGTCGGTAAGCGATCTTATTCATTCGCAAAGAACGGGTGAGCCGGTTTTTACGGTGAGCCGCGGGGTGTGGGATGGCGCGGGACAACTTCTGGGCATAGTAATGGCCGTGATTTCCCCCGAAAGGCTCGGACGAGTGCTTAAGATCGAACGGGCGAGAGAGGGAGCGCTCATGCTGATCGATAGGGAGGGCAGCCTGGTTTACAGCACGTTGTATGCGGACCTTGACTGGAATCAGCGCGGCATCTCCCGGAGTGATCCGAGTATACGGCAAGCCCTTGAGAGCAATCAGGAAACAGAGAAGGTGTCTCCCTGCATGTTCACGGGGATAGAGGAGATCAGGAGCACAACGCCCAGCCGCGCCAGCGGCTGGCTCGTCGTCTCCGACCGCCCCCTGGGGACGGTGATGCAGCCGCTCAAATCCCAGTTGTTCAACCAAATCGTGATTCTTCTCCTGGTCACGGTCGTTGTTTTCTCCATTGCCGTGTTGATCTCTCACAGCATCTCCGTGCCCGTGAAGAGATTAGGGGAACAGGCAAGAGCGTTGGGCCGAGGAGAGTTGAAGACCGCGGTGGAGATAGAAAGCCCCGTCGAATTGAAGGAATTAGCCCTTATCTTCAATGAAATGGCCAACGGCATCATCAGTCGCGAACAGCGGCTTCGGTCTCTTTCGACACGGCTCCTGATAGCCCAGGAGGAAGAACGCAAAAGGCTTGCGGGGGAGCTCCACGATAGTATCGGCGGGACGCTGAGTTCACTGAAATACGCTTTGTTGAGCGTGTTGCATGACGTTGAACAGGGACATCCTTCCTTTCGCTCCATCAGCAACCTTATCGAAATGGTCCAGAAATCGATGGAGGATTCGAGGAGGATCTGGATGGACCTGCGCCCTTCCATCCTGGACGATCTGGGAATCATTCCGACGATTGCCTGGCACACGAGGCAATTCCAGACAATTTACACGAATATCCGGCTAATTACGCAGATTGACATCGACGAAGAGGATGTTCCCGAGTCCCTCAAGATAGTCATATACAGGATAGTGCAGGAAGCACTGAATAACGCCGCAAAGTACAGCGGGGCAGACACGATTACCGTTTGTTTCGGCAAATCGCATGGCGCGATCGAGTTGATTCTGCAAGACAACGGGAAAGGGTTCGATATAGAGAGCACATCCAGCAAGATGACGGATAAGGGCGGTCTGGGTCTGGTGAGCATGAAAGAAAGAACGGAGTTGTCCGGAGGAACGTTTTCGATCGAATCCGCTGTTGGACAAGGGGTTATGATCCGCGCGTCATGGTCGTTGTGAAAGTTCACAGCGGCTTGCGCTTCGGGGATGAAGCAGGAAACATGCGGGGTTTCTACCGTTCAGCGGGGATTTGGACGGCTCCGCGGTTTTTTTCGGGACCGGCCGCGTCATGTCGGGCGGGCGGCTTTCTTCCAGTCCGGGAAGGCGGCCACGGTGGTGTAGACGTCGACGCCGCGAGCGATTTCCGGGCTGGGGGCGAGGTCCCAACGCCAGGAGGCTTCGGCGGGGGGAAGCTTCGCCCCGAAGAGAGGGTCCATCTCCGCCAGGATGCGGGCGTCGCGCGACGATGCGTCGTAAACGGCCGTGTCGGTGATCAGGGCGGTGTGGCCCGGCAGCCTGGAAAGGTAGTCCAGGTGGGCTTCGACCAGGTGCTTGAGAAAGGCGTCGATGGCGGCTTCATCGGCCTCATCGGGCGGAGCGCAGGCTTCCGCGCGCCGTTGTCCTTCGAGAAGGCGGCGCGGGGCCTGGGAAAGCTGGGACAGGAGGTTCACCGACAGGGTCAGGTCGAGTTCCGGGTCGTCGACGAACCGCATGGGGCGGGAGACCGGGAGGCGGAGAAGCCCGGCCGGCGGACTGCTTCCGGGTAATCCGACGGGAAGCCCGCCGGAACGGGGGGCGCGAACCATGCCGAGGAGTTCATCCATGACTTCCGTTACGTCGGCGCTGAGCTGCTCCACGTTCGGGAATCGCCGGACGGCCAGGCGGCTCAGCCACGGATGAACGATATCCACGAGGACGACCTTGTCGAACTCCCGCGACAGCTCCACGAGCGGTATGTCGTGCAGCAGGCCGGCGCCCAGGACGACCACCTTGCGCCGGCCGCGGCAGCGGCGCGCCGCTTCGAGAATCACGCCCCGCGTCCGGTCGATGTGCGGCTGCCAGGCGCGCCGCTGCCGCCGGTATCTCGCCCTCACCTGTATGGCGAAGAGGAGAAACTGCATGGACCTTGCGGTCGGGGAGCACTGTGTCATCAGGTACTCAACGAACTCCAGGATCATCGCCCGCGCCTGTGAAAGTCGTCTGTAACGGCCTTTTCATCCCAGTGCTCCTCCTTTCGGCTGCACGAGCGGCAGGTTGACGATAAAAGCCGCTCCTTTCCCCGGAGCGCTCCTGCCCGTAATCGAACCTTCGTGGCGGTCGACCACCTTGCGGCAGATGGTGAGCCCCATTCCCGTGCCTCCATATTCCTCCTTTTTGTGAAGACGCTGAAAGGGCCTGAATATCAGGTGAAGGTATTTTTCGTCGAATCCGATGCCGTTGTCTTCGACGACGATTTCGCACTTACCGGGCGATGCGGCCGGGCCGCTTGGGCCGGGTGGGCCGTTGAGGCCGTTCGGTTCCATTGAGCGGGCCGGACGGTTCGAACCGTCCGAAGCATCGGAACCATTTGAATTGACTGAGCCGGTTAGCTCGATCGGTCCGATCGATGCGGCGGGGCCGGCGTAACCGGCGCAGTTGTAGATACGGGAGTTGCCGGGATCATCGGAAATGAGACCACCACCGGGAATCGAACCATCGAGGGCGGAGACGACGGAGCAATTCGAGCTGTAGATCTTAATCCGCGGGGCCGCCTCGCTCCGAAACTTCAAAGCGTTGTCGATGAGGTGCTGAAAGAGTTGATACATCTGGACCGGGTCGGCTTCGATGGTCGGAAGGTCTCCTACCATTTCCACCGTTCCCCCTGTCTCCCGGATGCGTTTCTCCATGTTGCGGATGACCTCCTCGATGAGGATCTTGAGGTCCACGGGAGCGAAGGCGGCGCTCCGGCTCGTGAGCTTCGAGTAGTCGAGCAGAGCTTGAACCAGGGTCCGCATCCGGTCCGCCGCGCCCCCCAGTCGCTTCAGCCTGTCCTGTCCCTCATCGTCAAGGACGTTTTCGTACGTGCTGTTCACCCAGTCGGCAAAGGTCTGAATCTTTCTGAGCGGCTCCTGCAGGTCGTGCGAGGCGATGTGGGCGAACTCCTCGAGTTCCATGTTCCGGTATTCGAGCTTCCGCGCATAGTCGCGCATGACGGCGTTGGCTCCGGCGAGTTCGGCGGTGCGTTGTCGCACCCTCAGCTCCAGCCGGTCGTTCGCCCTTTGAAGCTCCTCCTCCAGGCGCTTGCGCTCGGTGATGTCGCTTCCGTAGACATTGACGTCGTCGGCGTTCAAAACAGGGGTAAAGACCAGGGAGTAGGTGGTGGTTCCGCACCGGATTTCAAACTCCCTGTTCTCTCCGGTGCGAAGAGCCTCGGCGATGAGGCTCCTCCAGGGGGCGGGCAGGTATTGTCCCACCGCGCAATTCCAGGTTTGCAGCAACAGGGCGCTGCTCGCGTTGGCGAAGAGGAGCTTTCCATCTCTCGCTATCCGCAGTATGGGAAAAGGGTTTTCGTTGGGGAAGCGCGCCGCGCTCTTGATCTCGTCGACGGCATGCTTGAGTTCGGATATATCCCGGAGGATTCCGGTGAAGAGCCTGCGTTCTCCGACCCATACCTCGCTTACCGCCAGGTAGAGGGGAAATGTCGCGCCGTCCTTGCGTCTTCCGACCACCTCCCGGCCTATGCCGATGATTTTCCGGTCGCCCGTGCGCAGGTAATTGGCGACGTAGGCGTCGTGATTTTCCTTGTAGGGGGAGGGCATGAGCATATTTACGTTTTTCCCTATGACCTCCTCGGCCGTATAGCCGAAGATCCGTTCGGCCGCCTTGTTGAACGACTGGACGATAGTGTCTTCGCCGATCGTGATGATCCCGTCGACGGTGGTATCCAGTATGGCCTGAAGTCTCGCCGCATCTTCCTGCCGGGCCGGCCGGCCCTGTTGCTCATCCGGACGAGGTGTGGACGACCGGGAGGTCTCATCGCCGGATGTTCTGCTCAGAGCAAGCTGCCGGTACAACAGCAAGCACTCTTCCGCGAGTCGATCCCTTACGTTTTCTTTGTCTCTCATTACTTATGGTCTCCGAATCAGCCGGGTCGATTTACAGGGTCAGTGCATGGCGAGTTCGCATTCGGGAAGAACATGCCGCGATACTCATCTGCTCCCGGGTGCGGAGCATCCGCGAACCCGAACTCGCTTTTCGGATTATAACCTGAAGCGCTCCGGCGGGTACCACGGGGGCTGCCGATTTCTTGCGTTGGTCGGTTTTGGTCTCTTGCGCCGGGTTTTCGTACCGGCTTCCCGGTTTCCCGCGCCGGTCGATCTCTGGGGTCGGTCCCTTGGTCCGGCTTGCACATAGGGATATGTATATGGTTATCACTACCGAAATTCGGTATTTACACCGGTTATGGACGCAATTACCTTACCTGTGGACGGTATTGGCTTTGAGTATAGATACGACGGATCGAGTCCATGAGCATCAACAACGCAGAGTCTCGTAAGCGCGAGGAGGCAGGACTATGAACGGCAAATCGGGTAAGGACAGGTCTATCATTGTGGTTCTGACGGTCGTCGGGATCGTCCTCGGCGCGATCTACGCTATCGGAGCCGCGGAGAAGAAGGGTTCCGCACCGGAAAAGGCTGTTGCCGTGCTTCATCCCACGAAAGGGAACAAGGCCAACGGCGTTATCACTTTCACGCAGACGGAGAAAGGAGTCCGTGTCACCGGCGAGATCAAGGACCTGAGTCCGGGCAAGCACGGGTTCCACATCCACGAGTATGGCGATTGCAGCGCCCCGGATGCGGAGTCTGCCGGTCCCCACTTCAATCCCGAGGACAAGCCCCATGGCGCGCCTGCTGACGAACAGCGCCACGTGGGAGACCTGGGAAACCTGGAGGCGGATAGCTCGGGGAGAGCAAAGGCGGATATGGTTGATTCGAAACTCTCCCTGAGCGGCGAGCACTCTATCGTGGGACGCGCGGTCGTCGTGCATGCCCAGCCCGACGATCTTGCCTCGCAGCCTTCCGGAAGTGCGGGAGCGCGCATTGCATGCGGGGTGGTAGGCGTTGCGAAGGAGTAGTGCCGTTTCGGAAGCGCGGCCCCGTTTCGGAAGAGCTGCCCCGCCGCTGAACCGGGCAGGCATACGGGGGCCGGCATAATTGGCGCGGCCCGGGCAAGTTCGTCTGCCCGTGCGCGCACTCCGTGTTCTGGACAGGATTTACAGGATGAGCAGGATTGGCAGGACGGGAATAGACCGGATGCGCGGTCATCCCGCGAATTCTGAAAATCCTGTCAACCCTGTCCAAGAGGGGTTGTCCAAGGGGGCGTGAAGCGCCTCCGTCATGCAATAATGGAACGAGCCGGCCGAACCTCAGTCCGGCCGGCTCGATGGACGGGCAACCTGTCCCCAATCACCGGTAGTGGCCGTCCCGTGTGAAGTTTCATGTCCTGGCCGGTTACATTTTCGTTACGAAGATGAAGCGTGTCATCGAGGCAACCCCCATCCGGGACGGAAGTCCCGTCCGGATACTCCGCCAGACTACTCGATCCGCAACAACTCATTTAAATCACATGGGATTATTTTCAGATGCTCACAACAACCCATCTCCGTTTGCGGGTTGCTCCTCCCGGATCGCCGCCTTAGAGTTAGGTGGTCACGGACACCCTTCACCCGAACCGTTATGTCCGCGGTGGTACGTTCATATCACCGGGTGGGTGAAGGAAACGATGTGAGGACAACACTATCGAGGGAGGTAGACCGTGAACCACAATATGCAGGAGATGCCGGCGCCTGAAAGGTGCGCCGGCCGGATCTTCGAAATCTGCGGCGCGAAAGTCGATCCCGAGGCGGCCGCGCATCTTTGGTCGAAGATGCTGCAGCACAAGTGGCTGCTTTCGGAAAAGCTGGCAAGAGACGTGGGCATACGGACCGCATGCATCGATTTTTTCGATAACCTGGAGCAGGCGGACCTTGAATATATAAGCTACAAGCGGAGCAATCTGCTGGACGAGTTGGGCGCGCGAGCCATGAGCAGGGATATCTGGGACACCATTTCCGACTCCCAGCCTCCGAAGCAACTGGTGGAGCGCAAGATCATTCTTCCACTCCAAAACGGCGACCTGTCGAGGAAGCACGGGGTGGTTCCTCCAAAAGCCATAATATTCTTCGGTCCGCCCGGGACCGGGAAAACCCATTTCGTGAAAGCTATAGCGGGCGTGCTTTCGTGGTGGTACATCGAGATCGTGCCCAGCATGCTGATGGCCGACGGAATCGAGAGGGTGGGCGCCAATTTGCGGAGCGTGATGGAGAAGGCGTCGAGCCTGGATGAAGCCGTCATTTTCATCGATGAGTTCGAGGAGATTGCGGCCAACCGCGATACGGCGGACCGGTTCGACAAGTCCATCACCAACGAGTTCCTCAAGCAGGTGCCGTTGCTCAAGACTCGGGGGAACCGGCTGCTTCTCGTCTGCGCCACCAATTACATCCGGCAGTTGGATGCCGCACTCCTGCGGCCGGGAAGGTTCGATTGCATCATCCCGGTCGGCGGGCTCGAAGACGGCGGAAGACGTACAGTCCTGGAACATTACCTTGCGAAACTCAATGCCGCCGAAGTGGACGTCGATGAGATCGTAAGGATGACCGTACGGTTCACTCCGGCGGATATCGAATACCTCTTTCACCAGGTCGCTCAGTTCGCCTTCGAGCAGGAGTACGTGAGCGGCCGGGATTACAGGGTAACATTGGGGACTTTCCTCCACATCGTTCCCAGAATCCGCACGTCGCTTACCGATGAGATCGTAGCCGAATTCCAAAAGGACAGCATAGCTTTCTCGAGGTCCTGAAGAGACCGGGGCTCGAAGCGCGGGAATAGGATGCCGGATACCCGGTTTTTGCGTGGGCGCCTCCGGGGTCGGTATTTTCTCCCCATGGGGATTTCCATGCCGGAGCGCACGTGCGTTAACTCAGCGTCCTGCCTGTGCGGGACGATTTTCAAATAGTAGGGCGGGGTTTGTCTCCGAGCCGTTTGTTCCTCGGTGGAGGCATGTCGGGTGGGAGCGGCGGGGACAAAACCCCGCCCTACCGTTACCGCATGCGGACCCTTACGTTAGCGCCTGTGCGGCGGCGCGGAAATGACGGTGAGTCCATTCAACTGTCACCTCAAACACATGGTGCTGTGAACCCTGCTCTCGCAACCCGCAACCCGTAACTCGCAACGCAGGCAATTCGCAGCATGAAAGTCGGGATTGCAAATCAATCTCGAAAAGGCGATAATCGCACCGCAAGTTTTATCTCGGGGTTTTCGTTGATATGGTTGCATTAACCGTCGGCCCCGTAAAGGCGTGCTGATGTCGGAATCAGCAGCGTGAACCTCTAATCCGCGGTTTCCTCCTTCCCGTCCGATTTCGGACTTCCGAAGGCCGATTCCATGAGGGAGCGGGAAAACCGCCAACTTCCGTTTTTCCGGAAATCCCTTTCGAATACGGTTCCGGAATCCGACGGGATCATCTCGGATTGAGGCATGTCAGGATTATTTCTTCATAGTTTGCGCCTCAGGCTGGTGCTGATCGTCCTGTTGTCTCTGACGCCGGCTTTTGCACTGATGCTCCGCGGAGCATCGGAAGAGCGCCGCAAAGAAACCCTGGCGGCCCAGGAAAACGTGTTGAGGCCGGCCCGGCTCGTGGCGAGCAATCACGAGCGTTTGACCGCCGAGGCCCGCATATTCCTTATGACCATCGCGGCGCTTCCGCAAGTTTTGAATCGCGACGGCTCTTCGTGCAACGATCTCTTTCTCCGGCTTCGAAAACAACTCCCCTGCTGTGTCAATATCGGCGCCGCGGACCCTGAAGGCAACGTATTCTGCAGCGCTCCGCCTCGCGACCGGCCCGTCAATCTTGCCGACAGGTCTTACTTTCAGCGTGCTCTGGCGAAACGCGATTTCGCGATGAGCGAATTCCACGTCGACCGAATCACGGGCGAAACCGGGACTCTCATGGGATACCCCGCCGTGAATGCGGCCGGTGAAGTGCAGGCGGTGGTTTTTGCGGCCGTGGGCCTGGAGTGGGTCGGCGACATCGCGGCCCAATCCGGACTGCCCGAGGGGTCGGTGTTCACCGTGAGGGATGAAAACGGGACGATCCTGGCTCATTATCCCGACCCTGAACACTGGGTTGGTAAGGTTATGCCTGACACGCCGGCGGCGGCCGCCATCCTGGAACGGAAGGAAGGGACCGTCGAGGCGGTGGGTTGCGATGGAGTGGCGAGGCTGTATGGCTTCACGCCGCTTCGGGGTGTGAATGACGTATCGGCCTATGTGAGCGTCGGTATCCCAAGGGACGTCGTCTTCGCGGAAGTGGACCGGGCGCGGTCCCGGCGATTGGTGGAGATGGGCGCCGTCGGGCTGCTCGTACTCGTCGCGGTGTGGGCCGGCGCGAGCCTTCTTATCATGCGGCGGGTGAGAGCGCTTACGGGCGCCGCGAAGCGGCTCGCCGACGGAGACTTCACTGCCCGCACTGGTCAGCCGCACACCTCCGGCGAGATCGGCCGGCTTGCCCACGCCTTTGACGAAATGGCGGACATGTTCGAAGTCCGTAACGCCCGGATGCGCGAATCGGAAGCCCGGTACCGCACGCTGGTGGAGCAGATTCCCGCCGTTGCCTATTCCACCAGCCTGGACGACGCGGCAACGATGGTTTACGTCAGCCCGCGCATAGAAACCTTGCTCGGGTATTCCCAGGAGGAGTGGCCGGCCGACCCGCGCATCCGGGCCGCCCGGATCCATCCCGACGACCGGGAACGCGTCCTGGCGGAAATGGAAAATCGAAAGACGCTCCGGGAAGCGTCTCAGTGCGAGTACCGGATGCTCGCTCGAAGCGGCTCCGTCTTATGGTTTCACGACGAGGTTCGCGTCGTGAGTGACGAAGCGGGGGAGCCTCTCTTTTTTCAAGGCATTTTGCTCAACATCACGGCGCGTAAGGAAGCGGAGGAGCAGCTCCGCTGGGAGTCGGCGGTAAACGGGGTGCTGTCGGAATTGTACGCTCACCTTATGGCTCCCGGCAACGGGATAAAGGAAATAGCGGATACCATCCTGAGTCGCGCCATGGAGCTTACGGAAAGCGCCGGCGGGTATGTTTCGACGATCGACCCGGTAACGGGCAGGAATACGGCGCTCGTTTTGAGCGCGAGCTTGCAGGCCCGGTGCGGGTTCGCCGGCGATGCGGCCGGTGACGGTTTCGCCCATGGCGGCTCCATCCGTGATGGCTCCAGTCGTGATGGTTCTGCCCGCGGCGGCTCCACCCGCGGTGGCTCCACCCGCGGTGGTTGCGAACGGATCTTACTCCCGATCGGTGAGGCCGGAAATGGAGACAGGCTCCTGGCGCATGTTCCGGGGACCGGGAAAGCGATTTTCGCCAATTCGCCGCAAGACTACCCGTTGCTCGCCCGCCTTCCCGAGGGACACGCGCCTGTTCACCGGTTCCTTGCGGCTCCGGTTCCGATAGAGGATGAGGCTGTCGGACAGATCGTGCTTGCCGATAAAGCCGAGGATTACACGGAGCGGGACGTCGATGCGGTTCAGCGCATAGCCGGCTGCTACGCGCTCGCCATCCTGCGCATACGCGCGAGGATGGCGTTGCAGGAAAGCGAAGCGCGCTTCAGGAGCGCGTTTGAATTTGCGAGCGCCGGCATGGCGTTGATCGGCATGGACGGCCGGTTTCTCAAGGTGAACCGGACGCTTTGTAAGATGCTCGGGTACGAGGAAGCGGAGGTCCTCGAGAAGACCTGGATGGACGTCATATGTCCCGGAGACATGAGCACGTACGTGAGCATCATACGCAGGATCGGAGCCGGGAGCCAGGAGGGGACCGTGGACGAGATGCGGTACAGGGGCCGGACATCCAGGGATTCGCGGTTCCTGACGAGCGCGTCCCTGGTGAGGGACGCCGAGAACGAACCTCTTTACCTCGTGGTTCACTTCCAGGACGTGGGCAGGGGGAGGCCGGTCGAGGGGGAGGAGGGCGTGAAGCGGCGCGAGGGGGGGAG
>CAYOVG010000178.1:0-13763 GCA_964407285.1 uncultured Syntrophobacteraceae bacterium | reverse complement strand
TATGAAAATGCCAGTCCTCATCGCCTCCAGCTCTTTCTCGCAGAGTGGGTGTCTTTCTGTCCTGGTGAGGAGGGTTCCCTATGATGTAGTTCACCTTTATGGATTCAGGAATGTTTGAGAAACAATCCGATAAGATAATTTCTGAATTCGGTATTTTGTTGAGCCGTACCGTGGCGGACAGACTCTTTACAGCACAGGGATTAATGTCGACAAGGTAAACGCCGTCTATATAAAAGCATTCACGAAAAACGCTCAATCCCACGCATCCGGACCCCGAACACAAGTCCATGAGAGTTGCGCGTTTTCCATTAAATAACCCGACCATGATATCTATATAATTGCTGTTTGCGTAATATGAAGGGATTACGGTATCTTTGTGAAGCACCAGGTCCAGCTTTCGATATCGGTATATTCCGGGTTCCTCTTCAGCCCATTGCCATGTCTTTGAATCTCCCCATGATTGATCGAAAAGGACGATATCCTTCTTCCTGGAACTTATCTGCTGATACAGGCTATAAAGATCCTCTGAATCGGAGTTATTGATCCTTGGAGCAATAATGCAGTCTATGTGGCGCTCCCAACTGTCGGCAAAATCAACAACTGCTTTTGATCCTCTTGGATAATGTCCATCTTTAGCTATTACAATTCTACTATCTTCAATGAATCCGTTTGCTATACCCGTCTCTATAATGGACCTCGATTCCGATGATTCCGAGATGAACCCCGTTCCGTAGCCCGCGCTATCCATAAAGCTGCAATGATATATAAACTTATTATAGTAGAAGTGATCTATCATATACCGTCCTTGTGAAAATAGCGGTCATCGACTCTTGGCGGGTAGAGCGAACATCTCCGGTCCGCGTAGCACTCGAGCGGTGTTGGATACGTAAAGCTGCTTGATGTGCATATTCCCGGAGAACAGATGAGGTTCGTTCCTGTACAACTCTATCACTTCATGGTTGCTGACGATGCATCCCGCTCTGTACAGCCTCCGGTACAGGTTCCGAATCAATGCCAGGTCATCCGGGGTATCGACGGTCAGTCGGAGTTCCGGTAGCGCCAGGGCGGCGACAGCGGGAAGCCTGGCTACCCTGAATGCGTGAAGGTTGTCAAGGATGTAAGCATTTATGTGCTCGCGGTACGCGGGCGTTCTCGCCGCCTGGTCCAGCGTGGTGAAGGTGCGCCTGGAATAGACGTCTCCTGCGAACCCTGCGGGCAGGCCGGCCATCATGGCAAAATCGTAGTCCCCGCTGCCGCAATGCTCGACGAGCGTATCGACGACTTCGGGACATACGAGGGGATTGTCGCCGAAGGCATGAACGATGAGCTCGGCGTCGCGACCGCGAATGGTTTCAACAAACCTCGTCAACACATCGTCCACCGGTCCCCGGGACCACGACACGCCGCGGTCCCTCGCCAGATCGACAATCCGGTCGTCCTCGGGCAGGCTGGTGGTCGCCACGACCACATCATCGACAGTGGCGCAGGTCTTCAGCCGGTCGATGATATGGGCGAGCATCGGACGTCCGCGGATGTCCGCCGTCGCCTTCGCCGGAAGCCTGGTCGATCCCATGCGCGCCTGGATTATGCAAAGCACCCTCATAGGTCGTCCCACGTAATCGGCTGGTCCTTCCCGATATCGACCCCGGCTTTGCGGCCGACTACCCTGCCTATGTCGCCGGGTTCCAGTCCGGCCGCCGGTCTCACGCACCGAATCATCTCTTCCGCAAGCACCGTACCCTTCGGAATATCGACGCAGGCGAAAAGTCCTCTCCGGAACAGCGCGGCGTTGTCACGGTCGGGTCGATTGAAAATCGCTTCACGGGACCCGAGGCTCGCTTCAACGGTTCGCACATCCCGCACCAGTTGCGCCATCTCCGATGGCGACGAGGAAATCTTGTGGTCCGGCCCCGGCAGGTCCTTGCTTATGGTGAAGTGCTTTTCGATCAGGCGCGCCCCCAGCGTGACGGCGGCAAGCGCCGCCGCATTGCCGACAGTGTGGTCCGAATACCCCACGGGGAAGTCGAAAAGCTCTCCAAGAACGGAAATGATCCGCAGATTCGCGTCCCCGGGGAGTGTGGGATATTTCGATATGCAATGCAGCAAAACGATCTGTTCGTTGCCCGACCGGAGAACCGTTTCAACGGCATCGGCGATTTCGCCGGGCGTCGCCATTCCGGTCGAGACGATCATGGGCTTGCCGAGCGCCGCAATCTTACCGAGCAATGGCGTATTGGTCAGGTCCATCGATGCGACCTTGTAAGCAGGAGCCCCCACCTTTTCCAGCAGGTCGACGCAATCCGCGCCGAAGGGCGTGGACAGGAAGTCCACGCCGCACCGGCGCGCCATGTCCGCCAACCGCTCGTGGGCTTCCAGGGACAGTTCGCCGTCCCTGATGATGTCGAAGTGTTCGGAACTTTCCAGCACCAGTCCGGATGCGCGATACGTCTGAAACTTCACCGCATCCACACCCGCTCCGGCGGCAGCTTCTATCATCCTGACCGCAAGCTCCACATCGCCCCCGTGGTTGAAACCTATCTCGGCGACGATGTATGTCGGGGCCCCGGGGCCGATCGCCTTGCCGTTTATCGTTATATGCCTCATCGGTTGCTCATCCCTCATTTCGGATCAGTCTCTGCTTTCGGGTTTACCCCTGGTAGAGGTACGCATTCCTGAGACATGGACCGCATACGGGGTGAGAACCCCACGTGCGCTCTTTCATGCGCCGTCTCAAGTCTCGCATCGCGCGTGAATTCCATATCTCGTGAATGCCGGCCTCCTTCAGGTTCCCGAGCCTGAGCTTATAGTGATACTGGGCGCAACACGGGAACACATCGCCATTGCCCTTGATGGTGAGCCGTTCGAAGGGCTGCGGGCAGGTGTACGAATCGGGCATGGGCCGCGTGTTCCCGTGCTTCGCCAGGAAGCTCTCATTGTGAACGGGCGGCATGTACTCCTGGATGCTCACCATATCGGCTTTGTCCATCCAGTATTCCATGAAGCCGGGAATCTCGTGCTCGTTGATGGAAAGCCGCACGAACGAAACGCGAACGATGGGCAGTTTGCGACCGCCCCCGTCGCGAATGGACAGGAAGCGCTGTACGTTGTGCAGGACCTTCTCGTAGTCGCCTCCGATACGGACCTTTTCGTAGGTCTCCTTCGTGAGAGCGTCGAGACCCGCATAGAGCCGGGTGAGTCCCGAGGCCGCCAGTTCACGCGCCATGGATTCAGACAGCATGCTCGCGTTGGTGTTGATGCGCAGATCGATGAAACCGGCGCTGCGCGCCTTGCGAATCCGTTCGACGATATGCGGGTCCAGCAACGGCTCATTGAGCACGTTGAGGCCGATGGACGGGCACCCGTATCGGGAGGCCTCCTCCATGATCCGGTCGAAGAGCTCGGAAGACATAAGTTCCGGGTAATACTGCCTGTCGATCTCCTCGGGCGCGGAATAGGCGCACATCGCGCATCTGAAATTGCACTTGAGTTGCGTCTCCAGGCTCAGGTAGAGAGGGAAATCCGTCTCGAGCTCCAGGCTGTGGGCCCGTCGCCACAGCTCGCGGTATCGCTCGAACGGCTCTCCGATGACCATTCCGAGGTAGCCGTCGATGTTCCCATGGCGCGAATAGTCGCTCACATAGGAAAAACCCGAACCCCCCGGAGGGGATGTCGGAGCCGGTACCGTCAAGGACGATGCAATCGCCATAACTCGCTTTCACCGTTCATCATGCCGGAAAAGAGCCGGATCACTCTCTCCAGGCGCGGTTATTCCATTCCATCGTGTCCGGGTTCCAGTCTTCCGGTATCCACGAAACTCCATGCTTTACGGCGCCGTGTCGGCAGTTGCGGCACCCGGGACGAATCTCCGTACGCCTGTTCGCCCGATGCATCGAGCGAATATGTTCCAGCTTCGAGCAGGTCCATGCTTCGCGCAGGGTCATCTCCGGAGCCGGCGGTTCCGCCGGCGAGCCGTTTCCATTCCGAGCCCTCTTCCCGGCGGAACCGGGGTAGGCTCCCAGCACCAGCGCGGCTTCCTCGTTGTGGGCGCCGGTGCACGGCAGGATCGTTCCGTTCGCGCCTACCGTCAGCCGCTGAAAAGGGTACTGGCAGGCCCAGTCTTTCAGAATTGCATCCTCCGGAAGATCTTCGCCTCTGAAATCGAGCAGTTCATTGACCGTCACCCAACCCACGCCGATGCTCTCCATAAGAGCATGGTAGGCGGCCGGATCGTCCGCTATGGCGGGAAAGATCGTGTTGGTCCTGATCTGCGGGCGAGTCTTGCCGCGTGCGTTCCGGACAGCCGCCAGGCGTTCGATGTTGCTCATCACCGTCTCGAAAGCATCGTAATCCGTCCCGCGCTTCCGCGGAGGGGTCCTGATCTTGTTGTACACCGCGCCTCGGCCGTCGATCGAAACGCTGATCCAACTCGGTTCCGCGTCCACAATGGCTTCGGCCATATCTTCATCTATCGTCTGGCCGTGGGTGAGCGAGGTGATTTCCAGAATTCCCCTGCTCCGGGCATACCCGAGGGCATCCGCAAACCGATAGGTTCGTCCTCCACCGCGGACACGGTACAAAGTGGATTCACCCCGCCAGCTGAACAGCATGGAGGGGACTCCCATATCGGCGCATTCGTCGATCACCGCCGTGAGGACCTCCCACGGCATCATCCGCTGATCGCCGACCACCGTGTCCTGGAATTCTCCGGTGGCCGTATAGCACATCGCGCAGCCGAGATCGCACATGCTGGTCAGTTCGCAGGTTACGGCCAGCGGGGCGTCACCGGGATCGGACTCCTTCGCGCGGCGATACCACTCCTCCCGGTACTCCGTATAGCGGCGCATCTCCTGCTCCGTCGGAAACTGCGCCCGGATGAACGCCTGCTCTCGCTCGGCATTGTCAAAGCTGTACTGCGAATCATTTACCGGGATGCGGTCCGCAACTCCGGACCATTTCCGTTTGAGATCCTCTTCTCTTGCCCGGATGCCCTTAATATTACTCAACATGGCGATGCAATTCCTCTGTCCCGGTTCCGCGGCCGGATGCGGGAATTCAAAAGAGGTACTTCACGACTTCGAAGCATTCGGCGTACTCGACGCCGATTTTCTGGCCGTCGTTCTGATTCTGGTTGAGAAAAAACCTCAGCCACTTTTCGCCGATGCGCTTGTATTCCGATTCGTGGGCCTTTATTGCCTGTTTCTTGACTTCGATGGTTTCGGTGATATCGACATAGAAATTGCCCCTGAAGAACTTATTCGTGTCGTAGTAGTTGCTTCGATACATGAACATGCGGGGAACGTGGCGGCCCGCGGTCAGCGTCGCCCGCGCAACGTTCTGGTGATCCATGTGAATATCGTCGACCCAATGCGTGTAGATCATGTCTATCGCTTCTTCTTCGACGATCTTGATGATGCTGCATACGAGCCGGTCATCGAACCTCAGGTCGTTGGTCGGAAAGCCTCCGCATATCATGGCCGAAGCCCCGAGTATCCTGGAGGCCTTCTCACCCTCCGCATATGCTGTCTCGGCTTTCCTGATCACCTCATGCGAATACCCCGTGTACCCGGAATTGGTCACCACGTAGATGATGACCTCGTCACCGGAACGGGCATGACGGGCGATTGTGCCGCCGCATGCCAGTTCAACATCGTCGAAGTGAGCGCCAATGGCTAAAATCTTCATAATCTGCTACCCATTCAAAGCCAAAGATGGAATGAACACCTGGACGCGGCGACGAAGAACCCGCTCCCCTGGTAGAGCGCCAGGGCAGCCCCGTTGTACGACTGCGTTTCCACCTCGATAAGCGTCGTTTGATCCAGGGAGTGCTCCAGGACGGCATGCATCAATGTCCGCCCCATCCCCATTCCCTGCTTCCCCGGCAAAACGCCGACCAGGAAAAGCGAACGCACCTTTTGCGGAAATAATTCCATCGTAAGCTCATCGTCTCTACAGGCCGCAAACGCGACGGGGACGGCATCCTCGTACAGCGTGACGACCTCATCGGCGTACCCCTTGAATGCGTTGAGGATGGACTTGCGCCACAGGCTGTCGGCCCTTTCCGTCGGAATCATCGGGTCCGCATGAAACCTGCTCTGCGAGAATATGCCCGCGAACCCTTCAGGGTCCGGACACCGTTGCCTGCGCAACACCTCAACCCGGCAGCGCGGGTTCACATCCGCCGAAGGGACCTTCCCGTTCCATGTGAGCGTCAGTTCGCAGTCCACCAGTCGCCCCCCTCTTGCCTCCAGGGCGTGGATCAGAGGGAAGGAATCGCTCTCACACTTCATGCAAAGGAAGGAATACCCGTTGTCGGCGGCAACCGCGAGAATCGTGGAAAGCAACCGGTCCGGCAACTCCCCGGGATATGCGGCACGGCATCGACCGGCCGGCGCAAGGAAAAACTCCAGCTTGCCGCAACGCCGGCCGAAGTGCTCCGTATCCCACGGTAGATCATGCAGAAGTCCTAAGATCCTGTTGCCGGAATCGTCGTTGACTTGAATCGCCGTGCACCCGCCTGCCGTCAGTTTGGCCCCGAGATATCGCAGGAGGTACTCGCGACGGCGCTCCGCCGGCGCCGTCCTGAAGTAAGAATAAGGCGCGTTTCGAATCGCCCCGGCCATATCGCCGATCTCATGCGCTATCTCAATATTCCTATCGGTTACCGTCAAACGAAGCATTACATCTAATCCGGAAAAGATATCCAAAGGCCCTTATTGCTTGAGGATAGCCTTGCACCGGTCGCCGCAGTTGAAGAGAAAATCGATGCTCGAGAGGTACGGGATGAACTCGCCGTACAACTGGGGATAGACGGGATGTTTGTATTCCTGCCATTCCACCGCTATCCCCGCTTCCGAAAACTTCGCCTCGTCCAGGTATGCCCTGGCCCCCGTGCCGCTGAGATAAACATCGCCTCCCACGGCTTTGACGATTTCCACCAGCAGGTCCGTACTCCTTCCCGCAACGCCGAGCGTCGAGGCCGACACGGCAGTCACTTCAATCCCGAAGCAACCCGTCAACAGCTCGAGGAAATCCATGTTGAGATCGATCAGCAACCTGTGCTTCTTCTCGTATATGTCGCGGACCGCGGGATAGTATGTCCGGAAGTAGGGCGCTCGCCCGTACCAGGAGACGAGGCTTCCCAGGTGGCCGGGTATCCACTTCCGGGAGTGGTCGATCTCGACCTCGTCGATCGGCTGCCCGTACCGCCCTTTCTTTTTCACCGGAACGGTCAGCCACATGACGCCGTCCGCCGTCTTGATCTTATCCCGGTTGTGCCAGCCCCGGTTGAGGAACTGCACGTTGTCCAGCGCCACGAACACGTCGCTTCTCGTCAGGCGGTCGAAAAAACCGGTCCATGGTATGAAATCCGGCTGATGGATGCACACAACCGTCATCGGGGAATTCCATTCCAGTCTTTACGGATCAGGTAGTCGCCCATGATGAGTGCGTCCAGGCCGCAGGAAAAAAAGGTCCTGACGGCATCGGTGGGGGTGCATACGATCGGCTCCCCGTTCAGGTTGAACGATGTGTTGAGCACAACGGGGATACCCGTGATCTTCTTGAACTCCATCAACACGCGGTAAAATTCCGGGTTCGTCTCCCGGTTCACCGTCTGGACGCGCCCCGTGCCGTCCGCGTGGGTTACGCCGGGAAGAAGCGCGCGCTTGTCCTCCCGGACCGGGTAGACCTTCTCCATGAATGGGACTTTCGTTCCCCTGTCCATCACGAAGTAGTCCTCGGCTTCCTCCTCCGGAATCGCCGGAGCGAACGGCCTGAAGCTCTCCCGGTACTTGACCGCCGAATTGACCCTGTCTTTCGTATCCGCACGGCGCGGGTCGGCGAGGATCGATCTGTGTCCCAGCGCCCGCTGTCCGAACTCCATCCTCCCCTGGAACCAGCCGACGAGTTTCCCCTCGGCGATCATCCGGGCGCAGTGCGACGACGCATCCTCGACATGCCGGGCCGCAACGCCGTACTTCTTCAGAACTTCCTCGATTTCCGCATTGCCGTACCGCGGACCGAAGAAGTTGTGGGTTTGCGCCTCCCGGTTCGCATGGCCCAGGATCTGGTTGTAGAGATACAGGGCGGCCCCGATGGCGTTGCCGCTGTCGTCGGGGCAGGAGGAAACGAAAACGTTTTCAAAAGGAGTGTTGCCGAGGATCTTGCCGTTCAGCACCGAATTCATGAAAAATCCGCCCGATACGGCAAGGTTTTTCGACTTCGTTTGCTCGAACAGGCGGTTCATCATGTGGAATGCGACTTCCTCCGCGACTTTCTGCATGGCGGCGGCGATCCGGTAGTGCCTGTCCGACAGGACGGAACCCGGAAGTCGAGGCGGCCCGAAACGGTCCACCAGTTTTTCCGTGAAGAGGTCCGGCTGTTCGGCATTGTAGCCCTTGAAGAAGCCGAGGTCGAGTTCGTACAGTCCGTCGTCATGCAGCCTTACGGCTTCGCCCTTGAGCACCCGGTAGTACTCGTTGTCCCAATCCGCGAACGCGGCCAGGGCCATCACTTTCCATTCGTCCGAATTGGGCTGAAACCCCAGGTATTCCGTAAAGGCGCTGTAGTACGCTCCGATGGACTGGGGATAGAGCACCGACCGCTCGATGTCGATCCTGCCGCCGCGCCCGTACCCGAAGGTCGTCGACTCGAATTCGCCCTGCGAATCGGCCGTCAGTATCGCCGCCTCTTCGAACGGCGAGAGAAGGAAAGCGTTGGCCGCGTGGGATCGATGGTGCGTTATGTAGTAGATCCTGCAGTCGGCGTCGAACATGCGGATATGCTGGAACACGTAGTCGATGTTCTTGCGGCGGTCGTCGTAGAACCTCAGGATATGGTCCGGTATGGAGTAAAGGTATTCCGATTTCCATCTTCTCCGGGAGGAGATGAGCGGGTTGAATTTTTTGAAATAGATCCCGGGGTTCCAGGAAGATGCGATGTAGTCCACGTCTTCCATCCGGCATCCCGCCTCCCCAAGGCAAAACTCCACCGCCCTTGCCGGAAAGTCCCTCGTCTGCTTGATCCGCGTGAACCGCTCCTCGGCCGCGGCGGCGACGATGCGGCCCTCATCGATGAGGGCCGCCGATGAAATGAACATGTCGTGATTGAGTCCCAGTATCTTCATGCATCACCCCCCGGCAGGCGCGGCCGCGGCCGACCTGCAGACGTAATCGACATCTTCCTCGGTCATGGTGGGATAGAGGGGCAGCGTGACCTCCCGCCTCGACGCCGTTTCCGTCACCGGAAGGCGAACCGCCTCATATCCGAACCTCTCCCGGTAGGAACTGAACAGATGGATGGGAGGATAGTGGATGCTCGTCTGAATTCCCCGAGCTTTCATGCGGGCCATGAATTCCTCCCTGCGGACGCCTTCGTCGAGAACGACCGGAAAGATGTGGTGGACGGATGTTCGCGCGGACGACCCGGCGTGACGGGCGCAGTGGGAGTAGGGCAGGGCGATTCCCGAGACCGGGGCCAACCGTTCACGGTACCACTCGTTGATCTGAGCGCGCCGTGCGTTGTTGGCGGCCAGTTTCCGCAGTTGAACGAGCCCGAGGGCGGACCGGATCTCGTCTATGCGATAGTTGTACCCCAGATCGACGACGTCGTAGCTGACGGCGCGCCCCTCGTGGCGGTCCAGGGTAACGCTGGTCATGCCGTGGGAGCGAAGCAATCTCATCTTCTCGGCCAGGTTATCGTCGTCGGTCGTGAGCATGCCGCCTTCGCCGGTGGTCAGGTTCTTGTTGGAGAAGAAGCTGAAGCAGCCGATGTCGCCGATGCCGCCGCACTTCCTGTCTCCATATACGGCGCCGGGCGCATGAGCGCAGTCTTCGACGACGTATACGCCGTGCCTCCGGGCTATGTCTTTGATTCCGTCCATGTCCACGGGGTAGCCCGCATAGTGCGCGACCTGAATTGCCCTGGTATTCGGGGTGATTTTCGCTTCGACATCGCCGGGCGAAATGCTGAAATCGTCGAGGCTCTCGATATCCGCGAAGACGGGACGCGCTCCCGTGTACATGATCGAATTGGCGGCGGCGACAAAGGTCATCGACGGGCAGATGACTTCATCTCCCGGCCCGATTCCCAGGACGAGGTTGGCGATATGGAGCGCCGCGGTGCAGCTCGAAACGGCAACGGCATGCCTGACGCCGATGAATTCGGCAAACCGCCTTTCGAATTCCCTGGAGATTTCTCCCATGGTCAACCAGCCGCCACGCACCACATCCCGCACGGCCTCCAGTTCTCCGTCGTCGAACGCTGTCGCGAAAAGGGGGATTGTCCACATACGGGATACCTGCATTCAACCGCTATGCGATTGCGATTACTCGGTTCGGTCCTCGAAGGAATGACCGGGGAGAAACCTGTGTTTCATGTTCTCGAATACTTCCTGGGCCCTTTCGTAATCTTCGTGTCTTCCGATGTCGAGCCAGAACTCATTGCAGGGGTAGGCCGCCACCCTCTCGCCGCTTTCCAGCAGCTTCAGCACCAGGTCCGGAAAATCGAAGTAACCGTTTTTCGGAATGTATTTGAGGACTTCGGGTTCGTATACATATATGCCCATGCTCACGGAATACTCTTTTTGAGGTTTTTCCACATAATTGGTGAGAAAACCCTCCCCATCCATCTCGAGGACCCCGAGGTCGATGGCGACCTTCTTCTTGTGAACGCCGATCGTCAAAATACCGCCCCTGCTCTTGTGAAAGGCGACCAGGCCCGCATAGTCCATGGTCGTCAGGATGTCGCCGTTCATGACCAGGAACGTCTCGCGAAGGTCGGGGACCAGCGGGAGGCATCCCGCGGTTCCCATGGGAGCTTTCTCCTTTATATACGTGAGATTGACCCCGTCGAACCGTTCGCCGACATGTTGAAAGTAGGCCTGTATCAGTTCGGCCAGGTAGCCCACCATGAGCACGATGTCCCGAAAGCCGTAATGGGCGAGCTGAGAGATGATGATGTCGATGATGGGCTGATGTCCCAGGGGGACCAGCGGCTTGGGAAAAGCCGTGGTGTAGGGCCGCAGCCTGGTTCCTTTCCCACCCGCGAGGATGATTGCCTTCATTGGGTATGCGGTCTCCCGGTCGGGCAGCTTCTTGAAAACGCAAGTCCCTCGAGACGCGAGCCGGTACATGACCGGACGCGCCCCAAAGGACTCGCTGTTTCTCCCGGTTTTGCGGCGCGGAAGCCGCCGCGGTCGATAATTGCGCGTGGACCAAGCGTGAGCGTCGCGCCTCTACGGTATCTTGATGCTGTTGCGGGTCAACAGATCGTCAAAGTAATCTATCGTCTTGTGGAGCCCATCCCGCAGGGGCACCTTGGGTTCCCAGTCCATCACCTGCTTGGCGAGCCTGATGTCGGGTTGGCGCTGCCGGGGATCGTCGGCCGGGAGCGGTTTGAAGACTATTTCCGACCTCGATCCGGTCATCTCGATCACTATCTCGGCCAGTTCGAGGATGGTGAACTCGCCGGGATTGCCGAGGTTGACGGGGCCGGTGAAATCGTCGGGGGAATTCATGAGCCGCAGCAGTCCCTCCACCAGGTCGTCGACGTAGCAAAACGATCGGGTCTGCTGTCCCTTCCCGTAAACGGTGATGGGTTCGCCCCTGAGGGCCTGCATGATGAAGTTCGACACCACGCGGCCGTCGTGAGGATGCATGCGGGGGCCGTACGTATTGAAGATGCGCGCGACCTTGATCCTGAGATTGTGCTGGCGGTGGTAGTCGAAGAAGAGCGTTTCCGCGCAACGCTTTCCCTCGTCGTAGCAGGACCTGATGCCGACGGGGTTCACGTTCCCCCAGTAGGTCTCGGGTTGCGGGTGTATGCTGGGGTCGCCGTACACCTCGGACGTGGAGGCCTGGAGGATTTTCGCCTTCACCCGCTTGGCCAGTCCGAGCATATTGATGGACCCGTGCACGTTCACCTTGGTGGTCTGCACCGGGTCGTTCTGGTAGTGGACCGGGGAGGCGGGACAGGCCAGGTTGAAGATTTCATCGACCTCGAGGTAGACGGGAAAGGTGATGTCGTGCCGGATCAGCTCGAAGTAGGGCTCGGCGTAGAGATGAGCGATATTTCTCCTGCTGCCGGTATAGAAATTATCGATACACAGCACGTCGTAATCCATCTCGACGAGACGATCGCAGAGGTGGGACCCCACGAAACCCGCCCCACCGGTAACCGCCACACGTTTTCGAAAATGCATAGAAGTCCATGCCTCCGCTTATTTTGGATGCCTTTAGCGATAAACAGCCGATTTTCCCATATCGCGAACCACTTCCTCCAGGCTCTTGAAATCATGGTCGAACCACGTCTTCAGGCGGCCGTTGTCGGCTACGAGCAGAGGAGGGTCGCCCGGACGGATGGGCTTTTCTTCCACATTCACGCGAACGTCGAGGGCTTTCTCCACGGAATGCACCAGTTCGCGCACCGATGCTCCGATGCCTCTTCCCACATTGGATATGTGCTGCGGGGTGGATTCGATCACCTGCAGGGCTTCGATGTGAGCCCGAGCCAGGTCCATCACGTAAACGTAGTCCCGAACCGCCGTGCCATCAGGGGTAGCATGATTTGTGCCAAAGAGGAGGAACGGCTCCCCCATTTTTGCCGCCCGCATGAGGTTGGGCAGAACGTGGGTTTCCGGCTCGTGTCTCTCGTAGATCTCCCCCTCCGGGTCGTTGCCCACCACATTGAAGTACCGGAGCGCGGCATAATGGATTCCGGCCACCGGGGCCACCTCGCCGATCACCTGCTCGCACTGCCACTTGGAAAGTCCGTACGGGTTCTTCGGTTCCTTGGGATGGTCCTCACGGATGGTCGGCGTGCGCGCGTCGCCATAAATTGCACACGAGCTGGAAAAAACGAGTCGCCTGACCTCTGCCCGCTTCATGGCGCGGAGGAGCGACACTGTCCCTCCGACGTTGTTGCTGAAATACTTCTCGGGAAGCCGGGTGGATTCCTCGACGTAAGCCTTGGCCGCGAAATGGATCACCGCATCGATCTTAAAACGGGTGAGGGCCTGAAAGAGGGCCTCCTCGTCCCGAATGTCCCCGAAAGCGAAGGGACCGAACTTCACCCATTCGATCCATCCGTTGGAGAGATTGTCGAATGCGACGGGATTGTGCCCCTCGCGCTTTAACAGTTTGGCGGTGTGGGAACCGATATAGCCCGCACCGCCGGTAACAAGGATATTCACCGATCGCCCTCCTGAATGAATCCCTCGAAAAAAACGGCCTTTACGCGGATAAATTCTGAAGATACTAACATAGCAGGATGCCGGTGAAAAGACAATGCGCCGGATGGTGCTACGTCTCACGCTTTGTGACTCAATCAGTCCCACGCAATTTGACTTTTTGTCTCACATTAATTGACTTTCGGCCACCCTCCTCTCTGGCCCCTTTTACGTGTGTTTTCTGAAACTTAGGGCTGGGTAGGCGAGGTATTCTGCATGCGCGGATTTGCGGGGTAAAAAAACAAATACCGTGAGACTCCCAGGTTCACATATTCTGACGCTTAGCAGGATGGCGCGGTGGATGCCCGCAATGAGGGACCGCGTGGCGCGGATTTCCGGAATGAGGTGCGCGGATTAATTGGCTCATCAGCCCATCGGAGGAACAGTCGAACCGGCAGCCGGCGCCGGTCGGGTCCGCGATGTTTTCCTTTCCGGGTATCCGTTCGAATCCGCGCCGCTTTCCTTTTCGGGTATCCGTTTGAATCCGCGCCGACTGCTGCCCGTTTGAATCAGAGTCGCCGTGCGCGCCCGGAGGTGG
>CAYOVG010000177.1:0-13812 GCA_964407285.1 uncultured Syntrophobacteraceae bacterium | reverse complement strand
TCGATCGGCTTGGTGATGTGATCGTTCATTCCGCAGGACAGACTCTTTTCCCTGTCTCCGCTCATAGCGTGAGCCGTCATGGCGATGATGGGCAGTTTCCGGAACCTGTCGTCAGCGCGCAGCAACCGCGTCGCCTCATACCCGTCCATCACGGGCATCTGGATATCCATGAGCACTAGGTCATAGGCGTTTTGCCCCGCCATTTCGACAGCTTCCCTCCCGTCTCGCGCAATGGCCACAACCAACCCCGCGCTCTCCAGCAGCTCCCCGGCCACCTGCCGGTTGATTTCATTGTCTTCGACCAGCAATACCTTCGCTCCCCGGATGCCGGCGAGTTTTTCGCCGGAACCGGGCTCTTCCCTGTGCTGAAAGATCCGGCCGGGGGCCGCATCCCGGCCGAGAGCATCCACGATGGCATTGAAAAGCACCGACTGGCTGACCGGTTTGACGAGGAAACCCTCCAGACCGATTTCCTCGGCTTGTCCCATGACTTCCTCCCTTCCGTAGCTGGTGACCATGATGATGGCCGGTTTCACGGACAGGCGCGGGTTTTCCTTGATCCGCCCGGCCGCCTCGATTCCGTCCATGCCGGGCATCTTCCAGTCCATGAGGACGAGCTGATAAGGATTGCTCCCGCATGCGGCCTCCACCATCTCAACGGCTTGAAGGCCCGAACGGGCGAAATCCGGCCGGATGGAGAACGAGCCGAGGTAATCACCGAAGATCTCCAGGGACGTTTCGCTGTCGTCGACCACGAGCACGCAGAGGTCGCGCATATAAGGCGGGAGCGCGGCCGGGGCCTTGCGTCCGTCCGCGGGCCGGTAGCCGAAAGCCGCAGTGAAGCTGAAAGTGCTCCCTTTCCCGTACTCGCTTTCCACCGATATGTTGCCCCCCATCAATTCCACCAACCGCTTGCTGATGGCGAGCCCGAGCCCCGTGCCCCCGTACTTTCGAGTCGTGGAGGAGTCGGCCTGGGTGAAGGCCTGGAAGAGCCGGGCCGTCTGCTCTTGCGTCAGGCCTATCCCGGTATCCCTTACGGAAAACCGGAGCACGACGCGGCCGTCGTCGAGTTCCCGCTCGCGCTCGATGGATATCACGATCTCACCGCTTTTCGTGAACTTGATGGCGTTGGTGGCGAGGTTGATCAGCACCTGCCCGAGCCGCAGGGGATCTCCCATGAGCCGGGCGGGCACGTCGGTAGCCACCATGAGCAGCAACTCTATGTCCTTTTGCTCCATCCTTACCGACACTACCGTGGTGAGATTGTGCAGCACATCCTCCAGCAGGAAATCGACCGATTCGATTTCGAGCTTTCCGGCCTCCACCTTGGAAAAATCGAGTATGTCGTTGATGATGCTGAGTAGCGATTTGGCGGATATGTCGATCTTATTGATGTAGTCGTGCTGCTTCGGGGTGAGTTCCGTTCTCAGGACAAGATGCGCCATACCGAGAATGGCGTTCATCGGCGTCCGTATCTCGTGGCTCATGTTGGCCAGAAATTCGCTCTTGGCCCGCGTGGCCGCCTCTGCCGCCTCCTTGGCGATCTTGAACTCCTCGGCGGCCCTCCTCTGGGTGATGTCCTGCACATTGCCTTCGAAGTAGAGGATCCCGCGGTTCTCGTCCCGAACGGCCTGCGCGTTGATGGACACGTCGAAGATCGTCCCGTCCTTGCGAAAGAAGCGGGTCTCGAAACCTCTGATGGAGTCGTGCTCCTCGATGACCCTCCGGAATTCCTCCCGGTCGGCCGCATTCACGTAGAGATGTACCGCAAGGTTCGTAATCCCCCTTTTCATCGCTTCGACGGATTCGTACCCGACCATCCGCGCGAAGGCGGGATTGGCGGTCACGATCCGGCCGTCCCGCGTGGTCTGAAAAATCCCCTCCATGGCGTTTTCGAATATGGACCGGTATTTTTTCTCCGATTCCTCCATACGCATGTAGTACCGGGCATTTTCGATGGAGATGGCCGCCTGGGAAGCCAGGATCTTGAGCACCTCGACGCGGTCGTAGGTGAAGGCCCCGGCCAGTTGGTTGTTTTCGAGATACAGGACCCCCAGGAGTTCGCCCCGCCGCAGGATGGGGATGCAGAGGATAGACTTGGGCCGGTTCTTCACGACATAGGCGGCCTGGGCGAAAATGCCGCCGGCCGCGGCGTCGTCCAAAACGATGTTCTCCCGTGTTCTGGCCACGTACTGGACGATGGAGTGGGAAAGTTCCAGGCTCATCTCCAGCGGGCAGGACACGCGCACGTCCCCGGCATCCTCGATGGATGCCTTCGCCTCGATCATGAGGCTCCCCTCGTCTTCCAGGATCAAAAACCCCTTGTCCGCCCCGGCGTTCTTCATCACGATATCCATGAGCTTCCTCAGCAGGTCGCCGAGAACGATCTCCTGGGATATGGTCTGCGAAGCTTCCAGGACGGTCGAGAGGTCGAACATATCGGCCCCTGCATTGGTCGATATTCCGCAAACGGTCGTCGAAGAGGCGCCGCCGGCGTATGTGGTGGTTACGGCGGTTTCGACCGGAGACGCGCTCCTGCTCCTTCGCGCATATCCCGCCAGGAGCTTCGGGTATCGTTCCCGGATGTCCTCGCACTTGCGGTCGGCCCCCCAGGTACGGTAACCGAAGAAGGCCTTTTCCATGTGAAGGCGTGCATACTCCTCCTTGCCCCTGGAGAGCCAGAACCCGGCCGTGAGTTCATGCGCCAGCGCCTCGTTCTGGATGAAGCCGTTCCCGGCGGCGGATGCCGCCGCCCGTCCGTAGAGATCCAGGGCCTCTTCCATCCGCCCTTCCATGCGGGCGATTTCCGCCTCGACGAGCAGGCGCCTGTGCAGGAAGTTCTCCGGGCAGCTTTTCGACCAGACCCTCAACTGGTCGAGGCATTCGCGGATTTTCTCCCGGCTTGCGCCGCTTCCCGTTCCCGCATTCCCGTCTTCCAGTCCTCCCGTCTCGATCAGAATCAGCGCATGGTAGAAACAGTGCTCGGCGACGGTGAAAACCCCACGGATGTAGCCGAGGACTTTCTCCGCTTCGACGATGGCCCGCAGGGCCTCCCCGGATTCGCCGAGGAGATACAGGGCCTGCGCCTTGATCGTCAGGTAGAAGGCAAGCGCCGCGAAGGACCGGTTGGATTCGCAGACGGCGAGGTATTCGGTCTCGCTGATGTTTTCGGTATCGAAGGACGTCTTCGCGGGCGTGAGGCCGCACAGGTTCCTCATCACCAGCCGCGCTCCCAGAATGGAGTCGATGGAGAGACTGTGCTTCACCTTGCGGCTGTAGACAAGGTAGCGCTCAGTGTCGGCCAGGAGCCGGTCGAGCGGGATTCCCCGGTGGAATGCGTTCACGGTCTTGCCGTACGTGAGAATGTAGCCGACGAACTGCAATTCGCCGGCTTCGAGTCCCGCCATGTGGCCTTCGTCGTCGAAGACGTCCGATTCCTTGACGTGCTTCACCCAGTGGTTGAGGAACATGCTGAGGATCAGGCACGCCTTGCACTTGAGGCCCTGGTGGTTGTACTTTCGGCTGAGCCGCAGTCCGAGCAGGCCGAATTCGTAGCCCCGGCGATACTGCCCGAGGCTTCCGGCCAGCGTGTTGCCGAAGCTGGCGTACCCCTTGGACGATTCCGGCACGTGGCCGTATTCGAGCGAGAGGCTCGTCATGCGGGCGAGCGTCCAACCGTAGAGGTCGTAGCGGTTGGCGAAGTAGATGGGGGTGTGGACGGTCATCAGCACCTTGAGCGCGGCTTTGATTTCGGGATTGATCATTTCGGGCAGATCGATCAGGGAGGAAATGTCCCGGTCGCCGAGACTGCTGTCCACCCGCGCGCGCTCCGCATCGAGAGCGGCCTGGATATCGTCTTCGCCGGGGAATTCCATCCCGAGAAGCGGCAGCACCCTGGCGGCTGCGGCGATGGCGTCCTCGTTCCTGCCCTGGACGGTGTACTGGGTGATGATCTGGGCGGAGGCGTCGGCCCTGTCCAGCACGGACCGGGCGCGGTCCCAGATAAGCTCGATCAGGGTCTCCGATTCCGCGAAGTTGCCGTTCAAGTACTCGACTTCGGCTCGTTCCTTGTGCAGATCGAGCACGAGGGAGTAGTGGCCGTCCCAGTCGGATTCCACCAGTTCCATGGCTACCTTGAGGTAGTCGAGGGCGGCGGCGTAGGCGGCGGAGTACTTGGCCTTCCTTCCGGCTTCGAGGTTGAGTTCGGCGAGCACGACTTTCTCGGGTCGGTCCGCGATCCCCTCGCGTCCCAGGTTGTACTGGTCGGCGATCTCGAAAATCCGCTCGCCGAGGTCTTTTTCCGATGCGCCGGCCAGGAGCAGGCGTCCGATCTTGAGGTGCGTGGAGCGCTTCAGCCGGTCTTCGATGAGCGCGTAGGCGGCCTGCTGCACACGGTCGTGCAGGAACTTGAGCTTCGGGAAGAGGAGTTGCGAATTCAGCCGGGCGCTGTCGGCCACCTCCAGGTTCGATATGGGGACGATCAGGCCCTCCCGGATTGCAGGGAAGAAGTCGGCGTAGGTTTCGGTCTCGGGCTTCTGGTGGATGACGGAGATGGTGGCCAGATCGAAGTGGTTGCCCACGCAGGCGGCCAGACGGAGCACTTCGACCGTCTCGTCGGGAAGCTTCCTGAGCTTTGCAACCATCAACTCGACGATGTTGTCGGTAATGCGGATCTGCTCGACCCGCTCCTTCTCCCAGCGCCAGGGGGAGCGGACCTGCCCGCCGTCGCCCTCCAGTCGCGAGAGATCGAAGACGATGAACCCCTCCTGGTAGAGGGTCATCAGGAACTGGTTGACGAAGAAGGGGTTGCCGCCGGTCTTTCGCACCACGAGCTCGGCCAGGGGCCGGACCGCCCGGGCATCGTCGCAGAGCGTGTCCGCCACGAGTTCGGTGACGTGTTCGCGGTCGAGCGGGGTGAGGGTGATCGAGGTGATGGCCGCGCCGCTCTCCCCGATGCGGCCGAGCGTCGCCATGAGCGGGTGGTCCACGCTCACCTCGTTGTCGCGGTAGGCGCCGATGAGAAACAGGAAGCGGGTGTCCTCGTCGGTCATGAGCATCTCGATGAGCTTAAGCGTGGCGGCATCGGCCCACTGCAGGTCGTCCAGGAAGATCACGAGCGGGTGTTCGGGCTGGTAGAACACCTGGATGAAGCGCTGGAAGACGGCCTTGAACCGGTTCTCCGACTCGGTGGGTGAGAGCTTGCACAGGGGGGGCTGCGGCCCAACGATCAGCTCCACCTCGGGGATGACGTCGATGATGATCCGGCCGTTGGCCCCGAATGCGTCGAGGAGTTTGGCGCGCCAGGAGGCGAGTTGCGCCTCGCTCTCGGTGAGGAGTTGGCGCACGAGGTCCTGGAAGGCGTTCACCAGTGCGCTGTAGGGGACGTTTTTCTGAAACTGGTCGAACTTTCCGCCGATGAAGTACCCGCGCTGCCGGGTGACGGGCTTGTAGATCTCCCGGATGAGAAACGTTTTGCCGATCCCCGAGTAGCCCGCCACGAGCATGAGTTCGCGCGCCCCGCGGCTCACCCGCCCGAACGTTTCCATGAGCCGCTCGACTTCGGCGTCCCTGCCGTAGAGCTTCTGCGGGATGTGGAACCGGTCCGGGATATCGCGGCCGCCCAGGGGGAAGGGCTCGATGCGGCCCCGCCCGTCGATGCGGCGAAGGCACTCGTCGAGGTCCGCCTTGACGCCCCAGGCGCTCTGGTAGCGGTCCTCGGGCGTTTTGTTGAGCAGCTTCATCACGATGTCGGAGACGATGTCGGGCAGTTCGCGGTTGAGGTAGTTGGGCGCGGGGGGCTTTCGGGACATGTGGCAGTGGACCAGGTCCATGGGGTCGGCGGCGTCGAAGGGGAGCCTTCCGGTGAGCATCTCGTAGAGCGTGACCCCGAGCGAGTAGAAGTCGGTGCGGTAATCGACGGATCGGTTCATCCGGCCCGTTTGCTCCGGGGACATGTAGGCGAGGGTCCCCTCCAGCGTGTTGGGACTCTGGAACCGCGGACTTTCGCGGGAGAGCAGGGTCGATATGCCGAAGTCGATAATCTTGAGTTCCCGGGTCGACTGGTTCAAGATGATGTTGGAGGGGTTGATGTCCTTGTGGATGACCCCGGCCGAGTGGATTCGCCCGAGCGCTCCGGCTATCCCGGAGCCGATCAGCAGGACCTCCGCCGGCAAGCGCCTCTCCTCCCCCATGAGCGCCCGCAGGGACTCGCCGCCGAAGTCTTCGAAGAGTATCGCGGGCCGGTTCCCGACCATTTGCATCCCGAGCGGCCGTATCACCCCTTCGGTCCCCTCGAGCCCCATTTCCCGCGTGATCTCGTACTCCTGCCGGTACCGGGTGATCTCCTCGGGCGGAGGGTACTCCGCCTTGAGCATCTTGAGGACTACGGGCAAACCGTCGAGCCTTCGCACGCAACGGTAGACTATGGTGTTCGCGCTCTCGTAGATTTCAGAGACGATATCGTGGCCGTCAAAAACGGACATAGACCAAACTCCCCATCCCCTTGCATGAGTGAATAGACCCCTTCAGTCCGAAACCAGCGGTATTGCGGTCGGTGATGTGAATACAGGCGGAAGTCTACCACAGATCTTTTGGGGATAGGGAGAATTTTCTTCATAACCACTGTCTATTCCGATACGGCCGATGATGAGGCGGCGATGACAGCGGTGCGGGACTCCTTGGTTCTCTCAACTACAGGGATAAAACCAGCCGTGGTCCCGCGGAGCAATGGAAACGCCGCTGCCCGGCGCATGAGAATTGAATAAGGGTGAGGGGCTTCTCGAAGACTTCGGTTTACTTGAAGAAACGGTGTAGCTTCCCATGAGAAAAAAGATGGCCTGCATCGCCGCAAATGCAATGATGCAGGCCGAAAGTATCACTCTATGCAGTATAGATTAGGTGCAAACAAATGCGCCGGCAAATCAGGCCAGCAGGGTGGCGGCGGTACGCATCAGGTCGGCGATGGCCAGTCCCTGGGGACATGCCCGTTCGGCCCGGGCGTAGTCGAGTTCCGCAATTTTCGCTCTCACGTCGTCGGGCAGTTCGGCATAGAAGTCCCGCGCCAGGTCTCTCTCACCGTAATCCCGATAGTACATGAGATAGCGCATCACATCGCTTACGGGAACGAGACCGGCAACGGCGGCCGAGCACACATTGCCGCAACCGGCGCAGTATCCGTGGCGCGTCTCATGAGCGTATTGAGCGAACAGATCGAAGTCCGCCGTTGAGAGCTTCGTCTGGTCGCGTCCGGCCGCGACGTTGGCGGACAGGATGGTCAGGTTCGGCATTTGGGAACAAATGCCGGCAATCCGAGGATCTTCCCAGACGGCCTTCAGCTTCGCCTGCTTGTCGGTAAATCCCCGTTCGAGAAAGCGGCCGGCAATTTCCAGTTCGGCGGGACTGTCGGCCTTCACGGGTCCTCCGCCCTGGGTCTTCATGGCCACCAGCCCAATATCAGCTTTTACGCAGGCATCCAGGGCCTGCTTCATCTTATCCGTATGCATCAGCCTGAAATTGTACGAGAACATGATCACGTCGATCCAGTCCATCTTAGCGGCGTCGAGGAGACAGTCCTCCATGTTCGTGTGGGTGCTGAACCCGATGAACTTGACCTTTCCGGATTTCTTTATCCCGGCGGACCAATCCTTGATCTGACCGGTCATCTCGGAGGCGCTGGAAAGAGCATGAATAAAAAAGAGATCGATGTAATCGGTCTTCAATCTCTGAAGGGCATTATCCACCTTGCCCGTCAGTTCGGAAGGACTCACCGGACGGGACTTGGTCGCCAGGAATATCTCCTTGCGTTTTTCGGGATTTCGGGAAAACCATCGGCCGAAACCTTCTTCGCTCTGGCCGTTCCCGTACGCTTCGGCGGTATCCCAGTAGGTAACGCCCCAGTTGTAGGCCTGTTTCAGCAGCAACTGGTTGTTGATCGTGTCGAACATGCCGCCGAGAGACAAGATGGAGACATCCACGCCCGTCTTGCCGAGCCTGCGTTTCGGCAGGGGCTGCGCGCCCGACTTGTCCTGACCTGAATCACCGGCAGCCAGCGCCGCTGTAACGGGCAGCCCCGCGGTGGCGATGGCCGACCCCATGCCGGCGGCTTTGAGGAACCCTCTGCGGCTGATCCCGTCGCTATTCCTGGAATCATTTTGTTTCATAAGGCATACCTTTCTTCAGTTTACATGGGACGAACGGCCGAAAACGGAAATGATCCACCCACGAGTGGTTTCACCTCTGCCCGGTTGTGGTTTTGACACCATCACCCACGAGATGGTCTGATCTCTGTGACCTGCAACGCGTAACCCGCAACCCGGAGCGCAGAACCCGCAACTTCCTCTTCCCCTACCCGA
Source organism: uncultured Syntrophobacteraceae bacterium (assembly GCA_964407285.1). GTDB lineage: Bacteria > Desulfobacterota > Syntrophobacteria > Syntrophobacterales > Syntrophobacteraceae > CAYOVG01. The sequence goes on along the minus strand of CAYOVG010000177.1, from coordinate 5,461 downwards.
ACGCGCCGTCCTTATCGGCTTCAAACGCCTCAGCAATCTCCTGAGCCAGGACATTGAGGGGTTCCTCTCTCAGCTTCAAAATCCGGGCGCTTGGCAGCGTGGAGAGGTTGAGGTTGGGGTTCTTGGTGGGACCAATCTCAAGTTTGTGGCAGACTCCGTCGGCCAGGTTGATGATATAGGCAAGAGGCGGCAGTTTTCTGCCGGCTTCCAGGCTGTGATGACTGCCGATGACCAGTTCAATCTCTTCGGCAAAATTCCATTTCTTCGCCAGAAGCTGCCCCAATTCCGCATGATCGAAGCCGAATACCTGCTTTTCCACCTCGCAGAACGAAAGTTGCCCCATGCTGTTGTACACTTCCTGAACAACGAAAGACATCTTGTCCGGCAATTTGGTATTCAGGATCACCTTCCCGACATCATGAAGAAGACCCGACAGGAACGCCTCCTCCACTCTGGGGAACTTGAATTTCCTGGCAATCGTGCGGGCGGCGAACGCGCACCCCACCGAATGCTCCCAGAGCAGTTTATCCAACAATCCGAAATTATTGAAAAGGTCCCGCACCGCCGCCGTAATGACCAGGGACCTTATGGTGTTGAAACCCACCACCATGATGGCGTCCGTAAGCCGCGTAATGCTCCTGGACCGGCCGTAGAAGGACGAATTCGATATCTTGAGCACCCGGGCCGTAAGTCCCTGGTCTTTTGAAATCACATCGTTCAACTCTTTGGGAGTGGTATCGGGGTTGGCCACCTTCTCCATCACCAGGCTGGCCACGTGAGGTATGGCAGGAAGATCACCTATACTGTGGACAATGGCGTCCATTTCCTTCATCGCCGAAAACTCCGGATTCACAGGCGAAAAAATACAGAGCACCCCGGAAGAGACCTTCCGGGGCGTGATTCTTGCGGAATGAAGCGCTTCGTTGCTACTATCGCCTCTCCCGCAGTTTATGTCAAACTGATTCTTTGGCTTGATAGCAAGGTATGCACGGAGAACGGCGCCCGGCCATCGGGCGCAACCGGCGGGAACCAGCCGGCCGGGCCGTGCGGCCCGGCTTATTCGTCCTTCGATGTTTGGAGAAGACTAAAGGGTGATTTCCTGTCCGGGTCGAACCCCGGCCTGTACCCCGACATGCCGGCAACGATATCGGCGACCTTCTTGTAGAGGGCCCTCAGCGGAATATCCGCCGGGCAGGCCTCTTCGCACAGGCCGCAGTCGATACAGCGTCCAGCCATGTGTACGGCGCGAGTCAGGTGAAACACGGGATTTTCCGTCGGCAGCTTGCCCTTGGCAACGAGAGTGGTCTCCTCGAGGCTGCACTCCTTGCAGAAGCACATCGGGCATACGTTCCGGCAGCCGTAACACTTGACGCACCGGTCGAAGTGCTCCATCCATACCTTGAAGCGCTCCGCCAGGGGAAGCTCGTTGTAACCCGCCACCTCGGCGCTCTGAGCGACCCCGTCGACCTTGTCCCCCGCGACCAACGCATCGGGATAAGGCTTCGCACACGCGCAGGCCTCGGCCAGTTCCGCCGTGCAGGCGATGCCGACCGGCACCACGCGTTCGCGGTCCAGTTGCTTCCACTTGTGGAGTTCCGTCAGACCACGTTCGTCACAGCCCCGCACCAGCACTCCGAACGTCGCTTCGGGATACTTACGGTTCAGGAACACCAGAGTCTGATCCAAAGGATAGCGCGCATCGGCCGTAGCTTTCCGGTCTCCCAGGCTAAGCTCCGCCAGTTCCTCGGCTTTGGTGAACAGGTGCGGACATATCCCGGCGACGGTTTCCCTCAGCCCCAGAAAACCCTGGATCTTTCCCTCTTCCAGAAGGCCTTTCACCAGATCGATGACTTTTTCTTTCATTATTTATCTTCGCTTTCCACCATATAGGCTACTCTATGTCGCTAGGCAACCTGCTCCGCACGCGCCGGCTTCTTGAGCGGACTCGGCCCCAGGGCGCGAAGCGCTCCGATAAAGTCCTTCAACTCATGTATGAACTCAGGTGCTTCGGCGGAGGATACCCACCTCGCCCGCAGTCTATCCTCCTCGATTCCACAAAAACCGAGAAGTTCTTTCAGCAGCCCTATACGCTTATTGGTCGAGAAATTACCATACAGGTAATGACAGTCACCGAGGTGTCACCCACCCACGAAGACGCCGTCCACCCCTTCCTGGAAAGCGCGTAGTACATGATGCGGCGATACGCCGCCCGAACACATCATCCGCACGATGCGGACGTTGGGCGGATATTGCAGACGACTGACCCCAGCCAGGTCAGCAGCGGCATATGCTCACCACGTGCACAAGAAGCATATTATCTTGGGTTCGAAATCACTATTGCCCATCGATTTTCCTTTCTTAATCCGTTACCCGACCTGTCAGGCAATTATCGCCCTGATCTGAGACAGAATCTGCTGTGGCCTGTACCCCTTGAGCTGAGCGCTATGGGACGGACACGTGGACGCGCAGTTCCCGCAGCCCTTGCACAGGATATTGTTGACCCGGCAGATACGAGTTTCTTCGTTATATTCTATCGCACCGTAGGGACAAACCCCGAGGCAGGCCTGGCAGCCGACACAGGTGTCCGGACTGATTTCGGCAACGATGGCGCTGGTAACCAGCTTATCCTTGAACAGGATGGTGCCGGCGCGCGAAGCCGCCCCGAGTCCCTGCTGTCGCGCCTCTCCCACGGTGGCGGGATACCTTGCGGACCCAGCCAGGAAGATGCCGTCGGAGGCAAAATCCAGCGGACGCAGCTTTGCATGAGCTTCCAGGAAGAACCGGTTGCCGTCCACGGGCACGCGCATGAGCTGCGCGAGCGTGGGAGCATCGTCTCTGGCCACCATCGGGGTCGAGAGCACCACCAGGTCGACGGGGATCTCACGGGTGGACCCCATGAGAGCTTCATAGACCTTGACGACACCATTTTCCACCACCGGCGGCTGCTCGGGATCGTAGACGCTGAACCGCACGCCGATCTTTCTGGCTTCCCAGAGCAATCCTTCGTTCTCGGCCCCGTACATCTGCATATCCCTGTACAGAACATTCACCCTGGCATCGGGATTACGCTTCTTGATGATCATCGCGTTCTTGACGGCCGTGAGGCAGCAGATCCTCGAGCAGTACTCCCTCTCGGCGCTACGGGCGCCTACGCACTGGATCATCACGACGTTGGCGGGCTTGAAGTTCGGGTCGCGAAGCTTGGCTTCCAGTTCCATCTGGGTTACGACGTTTTGCCCGTCGTATCCGTACATTCCCTCCGGTTTGAAGGGCAACGCCCCCGTCGCCACCACGATACACCCGACGGTTTCGGTAGATTCGGCGCCGTCCTTATCGCGAATGGTGACATCGTAGTTGCCGATATAGCCTCCCACTCCGACCACGCTGGACGACAGGCATATCTTCGCGTTGGGCTTGGCCGTCACCACCTCGATCAGGTCGTCGATGCGCTTCCGAGCATCGTCGAAACTCGGTCCGATCTGGTTGATTGCGTTGAGCATTCCGCCGAGACGGGAAGTCTTCTCGACGACGGTCACGTCGAACCCCATGTCCGCGAACGCCTCGGCCGCCGACAACCCCGCGACGCCGCCTCCGATCACCACGGCCTTCTTGGTGAGGCCGCAGACGATATCTTCCTGAGGTTCCAGGAACATCGCCTTGGCGACTCCCATCCTGACGAGGTCGGCGGCCTTCGCCGTGGCGTTGTCCCAGTTTTGCATATGCACCCAGGAACACTGGTCACGGATGTTGACCATCTCGAACAGGTAGGGATTCATCCCGGCTTCGGCGCAGCCGCTCTGAAAAAGGGGCTGGTGCGTGCGGGGCGAGCAGGACGCCACCACCACGCGGTTGAGATTCTCCTCCCGAATGCCTTTCTGGATTTCGGCAATTCCGGCTTCGGAACACGTATACATGTTAAGTTTGGTAAAAACCACTCCGGGCAGCTTGGCCGCGTATTCCTCCACTGCCCTGGTATCCAGATGACCCGCAATGTTGGAACCGCAGTTACAGACGAAAACTCCTATCCTGAGTTCCTCCGCAGCCCGGCCGGTATCGCTGTTCGCCTTTCCACTCATTAAGAAAGCCTCCCCCTGCTGTCAGCAGGACTCATTTCTTGAGAACCTGAGCTACTCGCGCTGCCGCGCTGCTGGCCTGCGCCACCGATTCCGGAATGTCCATGGGGCCGTAGGCGCAGCCGCACGTGAAAACACCCGGTCTCGTGGTATCCAATGGCTGGGCGGAACCGGTCTTGAAGAAACCGAATTCGTTCAACTCGAGATCCAGAAGCCCGGCAAGTTCCTTTGCGCCCTTCGCGGGTTCGCAGGCCGTGGACAGGATCACCAGATCCAAAGGCAGTTGAACGACCCTTTGCTCCTTCGTATCCTCATACCACACGACCGGCGTATGGTCCGCGAGTTCCGTAATCTCGGCGACACGGCCCCGCAGGTACTTTATCTCGGACTCGCGGGCGCCGCGGTTGCGGTACTCCTCGAAATTCTTGCCCACCGCGCGGATATCCATTCCGATAATGAAGACCTCGGCTTCCCTGTCATGCTCGCGCGCGATGATCGCTTCCTTGATGGCGTGCATGCAGCAAAAGCCGGAGCACTGCTTGTTGAACCGGGCATCGCGCGACCCAACGCACTGAACGAACGCAAGCCGCCTGGCGTGGGGTATATGTTCGACCTGGGCTTTCCCGGCCTGGTACTTCTCGTCCAAAGCGCGGAAAGTCTTCACCTGTGCGGCCCAGTCGTCGTAGTCCTTGCCCGTCAACTGCCCCGCCTCGTACTGCGGATAAAACGCATCCGAAGTCATCTCGAACTTCTTCTCGAAGCGCTCCAGGGCCTTGAAAGCCTTCTGGTGGGTCTTCTCCATCGCCTCGACTTCATGCTTCAGGTTGATGTCCGAAATGCGGTAGAGATGGCCCTCGGTCGGACCGCTTGCGGAGAGAAGCCGCTCGAATTCGAGGGCCGTCACCACGTTCGGGATACGCCTGTAGCCGTACTCGGGAATCCGGGTGGCATCGAAGAGTTCGTAGCCGGTGGCGACGATAATGGCCCCGACTTCGAGGTCCACCATCTGGTCTTCCTGCTTATAGTCGATAGCCCCGGCCTGGCAGACCTTCGCGCACACGCCGCACTTCTTCCCCGGCTGGAAATTGCGGCACACGTTCGGATTGATGGTATAGCAAGACGGAATACCCTGGGCGAAATAGCGGTAAATGGCTTTGGATTCCGCCAGCCCCATATTGTAAGCATCGGGCCACGACGTCGGGCACTTGTCCGCGCACGATCCGCAACCGGTGCACTTGGTTTCATCCACATAACGGGCTCTTTTCAGGACCGAAATCCGAAAATCCCCCGGACCTCCCTCCACCTTCTCCACATTAGAGTAGGCCAATAACCGAAGGTTGGGATGTCGACCGACATCCATCAGCTTTGGAGCCAGAATTCAGAGGGCG
>CAYOVG010000176.1:0-14035 GCA_964407285.1 uncultured Syntrophobacteraceae bacterium | reverse complement strand
ACCGATACCTCGCCAGGGTCTTGTTCAGCACCTAGAAATCATGCGATTGCCCTGTCTCCTTCGCGGGTCTTATTGCGAGCGTCGTTCCTCTTTATTGCCGTGGTTTCATCCGCCTTGCGGAGGCTCGCCATCTCTTCTCGCCCCCTCTCGAGGGCATCCTCTTTCATCCGGTCTTCGCTGACGAACTGTTCGTACTCCTCTTCCCCGGCCTCGAGCCTCGCTCGGAGGGCTGCAATCCGCATCTCGGTCTCCCGCCTCATACGCTCGAGTTCCCGCCTTCTGCGTTCGGCTTCCCGTTCGCGTTGCGCCCTCTCCATCTGCTCCCTCGACGCCCAGGCGAGGCGAGCAGCGCCGGTGAGCACGCCCTCCGGACCGAGATAGACGTCCACCAGGTCTATGCCCTCATCGGTTATGAGAAACTCCCGAACCTGGTTGGAGTGCGGCATCCCCCTGGACTTGAGGAGATAGAGTCCGCGGTTTCGCTCCCCGTTGACCTCGATGTCGCGCACGAGGACCCATGTGTCCATGAGCGATGAGACGCCCACCTCGGTCGCCTCGATATCCCGGCTCCCGGTGACAAGGCTCGTGAAGAGCGCGGTTATCAATGACTGTTTGAAAAAATCGACCAGCCGCATCAGCATGGCTTTCACTTCCGTTGTGTTGCCGGCCGAAACCAGGTTCGAGACGGGGTCGACGACAACCACGGAGGGCTTCAATTCGTTCACTAAATTATACATCTTCGCCAGGTGCATTTCCAGGCCGTACTCCGTCGGGCGAATCGCGCGGAAGGTGAGCAATCCCTTCTTCACCCACGGTTCGAGGTCGACGCCTATGGAGCGCATGTTCCTGATGATCTGCCGCCTGGATTCCTCGAAGGCGAAGTAGAGGCACTTCTCACCCCGCCTGCATGTTTCGGAAGCGAAGTGCGCGGCAATGCTGGTCTTGCCCGTCCCCGCGGTCCCCGACACCAGGATGCTGGTCCCCCGGTAGTACCCTTCCCCGCCGAGCATGGTATCGAGCCTGGGAATGCCCGACGAAACCCGCTCGGTCGATACGTCGTATTCCAGCCCCACCGAGGTGATGGGAAGCACGGAAATGCCGCCTTCGTCGATCAAAAACGGGTACTCGTTCGTGCCGTGCTCTGAACCCCGGTATTTGACCACCCGGAGCCTTCTCGTCGCAATCTGTTCCGTGACCCTGTGATCGAGGTCGATCACGCAATCGGATACGTACTCCTCCAGGCCGTGCCGGGTGAGAGCGCCGTCGCCGCGCTCCGCGGTTACAACGGCCGTTACCCCCTTGTCCTTGAGCCAGCGAAAGAGGCGGCGAATCTCCGCCCGCAGGATGAAACGATTGGGGTATCCCCCGATGAGGGACTCCAGGGTATCGAGCACCACCCGCTTCGCCCCGACCGAGTCGATGGTGTGTCCAAGCCTGATGAAAAGTCCGTCGAGGTTGTACTCCCCGGTTTCCTCGATCTCGCTGGGCTCGATGAATATGAAGTTGAAAGCAAGCTTTTTTTGGTCCGCAAGGCCTTTCAAATCGAAGCCGAGGGATGCGAAGTTGGTCATCAACTCATCGATGGATTCCTCGAAGGAGACGAAAACCCCCGGCTCGTCGAATTGCGTTGCACCCTTTACGAGGAACTCCATCCCGAAGAGTGTCTTCCCGCACCCGGCATTCCCGCAAACGAGGGTCGGCCTGCCCTTGGGCAGGCCTCCGGCCGTTATATCGTCGAAACCCGGTATCCCGGTAGGGGTCTTGGCTAGCGGGAGGGTGGAGGCCCTATCGCCTCTTCCGGTAGACGCCATGATCGCAATCCTTTCCAAGAAAATCGTGTGACATACCGGCAAACTCGCCGGTTTTGAAATGAATAATAATACATCTCATTTCACAATTTGTCACTGAAGAAAGACGCCGGTATCCGGAAGTATCGGAAGTGAATGAATGAAAGGCGGCGGCGTTTCAAGGGGTCCCGGCTCGCCGGCCGCGACCGGGCTGTCGAAACGCGGCATCTAGCGGTCGGCGGCGGTAACCGCACAAGGAAAGTCCAGGTCCCACCCGTTTACGGTACAGACGGAGAGATGCTCACACTGGATTGGATATCCTTGCAATGGCCTTTCGTAAAGCATATTTTTGAATTGGGAGGATGGAAAAGCGGGCTCCCGTCAAGCACCCACAGACCGGCTCTCCCTTATCCCGCTGAGAATGGAAACCTGTTCCACGGCCTTGGAGATGTACAGAGACTATACAATTGCTTGTCAGCCGGCGAAGGCAAGCATCGAATTCGGCTGCTCATGCGGCATTCCTGACGGCCTCTTTATCAGCAAGAGAGAGGCATGGAACCATGCGGTACTCTACTTTCCAGATTCAAGGAGAACGCCCATGGCAGTCGCTCCCACCCCCTCTGAAATCTTCCAACGCTCCGCCAGTGAAGGCAAAAGGCGCCTCGATCAGTCACTGCTTGACTTGCTGGCGACCAGCTTCATCGCCGGCTTTACCATTGTCTTCGGTATCGTTGCGCTCGGGGTCGTCCACGCTCTTGTCGAACCGCGGCTCGGTCCGATCGCCCAGCCGGCGGGCGCGCTGGCTTTCGGATTCGGCCTCGTGTTTCTGATCGTCGGTCGCGCGGAGCTGTTCACCGAGAATTTCTTCGATCCAGTCGCTGCGGCATTCGCGCGGAGTGAATCAAGGATTGTGCCCAGGATCTTGCGCCTGTGGCTGCTAACCTTCGTGCTTAACCTGGTCGGCGGCGGTCTCTTCGCCCTTGTCTTCCGGCTTCCCGGCGTGTTGCCGGCCGGAGCGGATGCCGCACTGAGCAAGGTAGCAGAGCAGATCGCCGCTCGCGATCCGTGGGCGGGGCTTATGTCGGCAATCGTGGGCGGATCGCTCGTTGCGCTGCTGTCCTTCATGCTGGTGGGTACTGACAGCGTTGCAAGCCGCATCATTGTGGCGTATTTCGTCGGAGTTCTTCTGGCCCTCGGGCCTTTCGACCATGTCATCGTCACCACCTTGCACTTGCTTTTCGGCATCCTATTCGGTGCTTCCATCGGCTTTGGCGACCTCGCGGCGATCATGGGCATCGTAATGGCGGGCAACCTCGTCGGGGGTGTGGGCCTGGTGACGCTTAGCCATGTGGCACAGGCAAAAGGCGCGCATGACTCCGATTAGTGAGCCCTGGATTTCGAGGAGGAAAGCGCGCCAACAGCCGGAGCACGTTACTCGGGTAGCTAAATCCGCATGCCGTTACTGAAAGAGGCGATCATTGCCGCATCTATGGAAAAAGGAGAACTGCTCCACGCTTCCAGTGTGGAAACAGTCGTTCATTTGAGAGCCTGGCTGTAGGAGTACAGTAGCATAAATTGACTGTTATCCACTAATACCTCTAACCGCCGCTCCGAGGAGTCAATGGATGGCCAGACAGCTTCAGATAGCAATCCCATCGGATGAAACCAATCTCCTTCTGGAGGACCTGCAACGATTGGAGGGGATAATAGGCCTGAGTGTCCAACGTGGGGTTTCCATCAAACCTCCAGGTGATATAGTGACGGCTGAGGTTTCCAGTCGCTCCCTCTCAGCTTTGATGCGGCTGCTCGATGAGAGGAAAATCGGGCAAAGCCCCAACAGCTCCATTACGACCAGCGAACCGACGGGCCTCATCTCCACATCCTCCACCGAAATGATCACCCATGATACGAGCGAAGCGCTGTGGGAGGAGATGGAGCTGATCCTGACAAAGGAGAGCAACATGACGGCGGGAATGCACGGAGTCATGGCTATATCCGGTTTCGTGGCCGCGGTTGGGATAGTCACGGGTGTGCCGCACCTGGTGATTGGGGCGATGGTCATTGCGCCGGGCTTCGAGCCCCTCATCCGGATCACGCTCGGTGTTGTCACTCAAAGCCGGGCATGGATACGGGGGCTCCGGTTCACGGCGCAAGGATACGTGGCGCTGCTCCTCGGAGCCGCTTTGGCTGCTCTTGTGATGCGCGCAACGGGAATTTCCTTGCTCTCGGAAGAGGGCTATTATGCAGATCCGCATGTTCTGGTCTCTTACTGGACCAGCCTGACGGTCCCGTCACTTCTGGTGTCTTCCGTTGCGAGCGTGGCGGGAACCATCTTCGTTGCCTCCAACCGCTCGGTCCTTACCGCCGGGGTGATGATCGCGCTGGCCTTGATTCCTTCCGCCACAATGGTGAGCATAGCCCTGGTGGCCGCCAGTTGGTCGGTGGCAGGCCAGGCGTTGCTCCGATGGGCGGTTGACGCCGCTTTGGTGCTGATCTTCTCTGCTCTCGTGTTCATGTGGAAACGATACCGGCTGCACCGGCGCAGGATGACGCTGTAGACAACCCGTGAGATGTTCGACCGCGAAAGGATTCGTCGTCGGAAAGCGGCGCCGTCGATCGGGAACCCGGGCTTTTCAAGGTTTGCAGGCCCCACGCGTAAGCGGGGGTGACGTTAGTTCAACAGCAGCGGCATCCCCATCCATGTTCATCTGATGAGCAAATTCTACTTGTTGCTCTGTTTAACGGGGAGACTGACGATGAAGGTCGAACCCTGTCCGGGAATGCTCCTCGCCGTTATGCTCCCCCCGTGGCGCTCGACGATTTTCTTGCAGATGGCGAGCCCCATGCCGGTCCCTTCAAAGCGGCTGCTCCGGCCGTGCAGCCTCTGAAACGGTTTGAAGATCCGGTCGATCTGCTTCTCTTCAAAGCCTATTCCGTTATCCTCGACACGAATGTCGACGGCATTTCCTCCGTTTACCGGTTCACCGGATATCCTGACGAGAGGTTTTTCCTCCCGATGGTACTTGAGACCGTTTCCTATGAGGTTTTGGAAGAGCTGGCGCATTTGACTCGGATCGGCCTCTATTGCCGGGAGATGTCCGACTTCCACCTTTCCCTCCGTCTCACTGATCCGCACTTCTAGGTCGTTCAAGACCTCGGCGATTACTTCCGAAAGGTTTACGCTTTCGAACGGCTCGGCTTCTGTCGCCACGCGCGAATAGTTCAGGAGGGAGTTCAGCAGAGCTTGCATTCTGCATGCCGCGTTCCGCATCCGGCCGAGATAGTCGCATCCCACATAGCCAAGAGATTCGGCGTACCTGTCCTCCAACATCCTCCCGAAGCTCATGATCTTGCGGAGGGGTTCCTGAAGGTCGTGAGAAGCGATGGTTGCGAAATCCTGGAGGGCCTGGTTGCTGTCCTGGAGCTTCTTCATGAAGATCTGAAGCTCTTGCTCCGTCCGCCGATGCTCCTTCTGAATGCGGATGGCTCCGATGCCGTAGGCAAGGTTGTCGGCCAGGCTGCCCAGGAGAGCGATTTCTTCCTCGTGCTCGTGAAAGGCGTCCGCTTCGGAGGAATAGATGCTGAGAGCGCCTGTTACTTGCCCGTCGACGATCAAGGGAAAGGCGGCGCTGGAATGGAGTCCGTACTCCCTGGCCTTTTCGCGCCACGGGTAGAACTGCGAATCGGTCCCGAGGTCCCTTGCGGTCTGCGCCTTCCCGTGCCGGATGGCCCTGCCCGTCGGGCCCCGGCCCAATTCGTTGTCCGCCCAGGAAATCTCCAACGTGTCGATGTAGCCCTCGCACGGTCCCCATTTGGCGACACAGCGCACTCTCTTGTCTCTGTCGTTATCGGCGATCCCCACCCACGCCAGCGGATAGCCGCCCGTTTCCGTGATGATCCGGCAGGCATGGGCCAGAAGCTCGCTCTCCTCCTTTTCCTGAACGAGCGAGTAATTGATCTGTGAAAGCACGCGTAGCGCGCGATTCGCTCTCTCCAGCGCTCTCCGGGCAATTCTCCTCTCCGTGATGTCCTGCGCAACCATCAGGGAGGAGGTTATTTTTCCGCTCTCATCGCGAACCGGGGCCGCGGAACACAGGATGAACTTATGATCTCCTTTGAAGTTCTCGATTTCAACTTCCTCGTTGAGAACCGTTTCCCCCTTCTCGAAGGCGCGCGCGAGCGCCCATTCATGCGCTTCGACGCGTTTTCCCGTATCCGGCCACCAGCCTTTGTATTCCGCATACCGTTCGACATGGACGAATTTCGCGTCGCCCCACATCCGTTGCCCTGTGGGGTTGATGGAGACGATTCGGCCCTTCTCGTCGGCGATCCACAACCCGACGGGGAGAGTGTCCATGATCCTTCGCAGAAGCCCTTCACTTCTCCGCAGCGCTTCCTCCGTGCGCTTTCGCTCCCTCAAATCCAGTCCGATTCCGATAAGGGAGCCGTCCTTCAGGCGTACGTTGGACCACGCGGTCTCGACGGACTCTCCCGTTTTCGTCCTTACGGTAAACTCCCTCCACTCGGTTGTTCCCTTCGCCATGTACCCGGCAGCTTCCCGACGGTAATCGGAATCCGGATAGCACCCGGCCATGATGTCGCCGAGCCGGGCATCCTCGAGGGACCACCCCAGGAGACGCTCGAATTCCGGATTGATCAGAACCGGTTTGCCCGTTGCATCGAACGAGTAAAGCATCACGGGAATGCGGTTGACGATGCTCTGGAGAAACTCGTTTTGCCGATTCAAAGAGTCTTTGATATTGAAGTTCTTGATTCCCTCGCCTATGAGGCGGGCCAATCCTTCAAGGAATTCCATCCGTGGCTCGGGGACCATTCCCGGTCTTTCGTCGGCCAGATGAATGCCCCCGAGAAGTTCTCCATTGTCCCGGATCGGAACGACCGCAATGGAAAGAAATCCGGACTGGATGCAAACGCCGCGGAACCGGGTCAGTTCCCGTTCCGTCAAGTTCTGTATGAACTTCTTGGAATCATTCACAACGAAGGAGCCGCCCGGGGTCATGCAGCAGGCGTCTTGCGGTTCGGGTTTTCCCGCTATCACACGGACACACGCGCAATTGTCCCTTGCAAGGGAGAGCCGGCTTTCCTTCTCCCATAAATCCCTTTCAAATCCCGTGTATGCTTCGTAGGGGATACAGCCTTCGCCGTCAAGCACTCTCACCCCGGCGCAGCGGCACCCCGTCCACTCCCGCACCAGCGCGACCACTCCCTCGAGGAATTCCTTCCTGCCCGGCGCTTCGGTCATCAGCCTGAGCACCTGGTTGCTCCCTTGCAGCCGTCCCCGTGCATGCTCTTCGATGGATTCATTCAAAGTTCTCATTGTAGAGCGCTCCACTCGGGTCGCCCCCGCAACCCGACAACATCGTATTCGTCATCGCTCGATCTCGAGCCGCCGTGGTAATATCATATTTCCCAGACCGCCAACAACCGCTTTACATATAAGGGATTTTGCGTATTTGGGGTGTAGGCGGGCCGTAGATCAATGGGTAGGGTTCCTCCGCGGCAGCCGGTTCAAGGGACGCTGTCCCGAGGTGATTGCCTCCCGGGTAATCTCAGTACAAAAACGGCCCCCTTTCCCGGTTTGCCGGCCGCCGTAATGCTTCCCCCGTGATACTCGACGATCTTTCGGCAGATGGCGAGTCCCATGCCGGTCCCTTCGTGGGGTGAACTCCTTCCATGAAGCCTCTGGAAGGGTTTGAAGATCTTGTCGAGGTAGCACTCGTCGAACCCTATGCCGTTGTCCTCCACCCGGACCTCATGAAGCCCGCAAGGGGCCCCGTTCGCATATATTCTGACGATAGGCCTTTCTTTCCCCCGGTACTTGATGGAGTTGTCTATGAGGTTCCGGAACAAGCGGCGCATCTGGTCTGCGTCGGCCTCGATGGTGGGAAGTTCGCCGACCTCGATCAGAGCCCGCGTTTTTCCAACGAGGATTTCCAGTTCCGAGACGGCTTCCATTGCCGGACTTCTCAAATCAAGCATCGTAAAACGCCGCGGCTCGGACGTAAGGCGCGAGTACCTGCGAAGGTCGTGGAGCAGGTCCTGCATCCTTCGGGCGGATCGCTGGATTCTCCCGAAGTAATCACGCCCTTTCTCATCGAGAGCATCACAGTGGAAGGACTGGATGCGGTCGGCGAAAGTCTGGATTTTTCTCAACGGCTCCTGGAGATCGTGGGAGGCGACATGAGCGAAATCCTGCAGTTCGCGGTTGCTTTGCTCCAGCATCCGGGTATGGATTTTCAGTTCGGCATAGGCTCGCCGCAGGTCCTCCTCCGCCTGCAGGCGGCGGCGCTTCTCTTCTGCCTCCTCCAAGGCGCGCTTGACGCAGAGGGGAAGGCGCGGCAGCCGGTCTTTCAGCACGAAGTCCGTGGCTCCGCTTTTCATGAGATCGACGGCGCGTTCCTCTCCCATCGCCCCCGTAACGAAAATGAAAGGCGCGGCCGGGGCCTTTTCACGGGCGATCGAAAGGGCGGACTCCCCGTCGAAGCCGGGAAGAGAGTAATCGGAGAGGATGATTTCGGGGCGGAAGCGATCCAGGGCTTCCAGGAAGGAGTTGCGGTTATCGACCCGCTCGCAGGTGAATTCGATCCCCGCGGAACGGAGTTCATACTCCACCAGTTCCGCATCGGTCGGGATGTCTTCCAAAATGAGAATCCGGAGGCTTTTCTCAAAACGATCGTGATTCATCGACAGTTTCTACTTTTTCCCCAGGTTCAAGAGGGTGGTTTGTTCAGTCGCCTTCGATGCGCGCTATTTCAGGTTTTTCCTCGTTCATTCCTGCTCCCTTGGAGGAAGAGTAAAATAGAAAGCGGCCCCATCGCCGATTTCCCCCTCCGCCCAGACCCGTCCTCCGTGCTGCTGGACGATCCGCTGGACGATGGCAAGTCCCACGCCGGTCCCCTCGAAGCGGCTCTCGCTCACAAGGCGCTGGAAGACGCCGAAGAGCTTACTATAATACTTCATGTCGAATCCGACACCATTGTCTTTCACATAGTAGATCCGCTCCCCGGCTTCTTCGAAGCTGCCCGCTTCTATGCGGGCGTCCTCTTTGTAGCGCGTGAACTTCACGGCATTGGAGAGCAGGTTGGCGAGCAACTGCCGGATCATGGTTCGGTCCGCCTCGACTGCCGGAAGGTCGCCGATCTCGACGGCAAACTCCCGGTCGGGTTCCGCCATCCGGATCTCCCGCAGCACCTCGCGCACGAGATCGCCCATATCGAGCTTCGAGCGGTTCATCCCGGCGCGGCCCAACCGGGACAGCCTGAGCAGGTCATCGATCAGCCGCCCCATCTTCCGGGCGTTTTCCTGAATGACGCTTAACTTGCGCCGGGTCTCCGGGTCGAACGCCGGCCCGTTTTCGTCGAGAACCATTCGGGTGAAGCCGGTGATGGCCCGCAACGGGGAGCGCAGATCGTGGGAAACGGAATAGCTGAAGCTTTCGAGCTCCCTGTTCGCCGCCTCCAATTCAGCGGTTCGTTCCTTGACCAGTTCCTCGAGATGGTCGCGGCGCCTCTTCAACTCGATCTCAGCGTTCAAGCGCTCGGAGGTCGAGCCGGCGAGGCCCGCAATGGCGAGATAAATGTCGAGCAGTTCCCTGGAAACCGGATCGTCGGATTTATGTCCTATCAGCATGACCATGCCGGGCCGGCCTTGTTCCACGACGGGCAGAAAAACGGTCATGGAAGGCGCCGGAGCGGAAATGACACGGGTTGCGAGGAACCCGCTGTCCAGCACGTCCGAGACGATGGTCCCGACTTCCTTCTCCGCGTGGACGGCTCGCGCGACGGTCTCGTCGGCCGGCGTCCAGTAGCGGATGGAGATCGAATTCGCGGCGTCCCGCCGGACGATAGCGGTCCAGCCCACCGGAAAGTACTTCATGATCAGCTTGCCCAGGTGGCTCCAGATGTCCTGTTGTGACTGCAGACGGACGATGTACTGGGCCGACTTGATGAAAGCCTCGAAAAATTCCGTTCTCCCGCATGGAAAGTCGTTCATGTCCGGTCCGTCCTCAGCGGCTCGAGGTAGAGGGCTTCCAGGAAGAGGTCCTCGAAGTCGGATAGCCGGGAGAGGTTGATGACGGCCGCGCTCCGGCGTAGCGACTCCAGGTCCGCCGCTCCCTCCGGCGACAGGAGCAGCCGCTCGCACCCGGCGAGCGCCGTGTTGCCGCAGAGTTCGACGCGGTCCGGGGGAACCGCCGGGAGCAGCCCGATGTCCCGCGCATTTCGGACATTCAAGTGTTCGCCGAAGGCCCCGCACACGCAGACGCGAGTCAGGTCGGCGGCGCTCATCCGGGCCGCCGCGAGCAGTGATTTGATTCCGACGCCGATCGCCGCCTTTGCGCGCTGAAATATATCCACGTCCCCGTGGGTCAGCCGGATCATCGGTTCGCGTTGAACGATGAAACCGTCCCTCGAAGGCGGCCCGGCAAATTTGCCCGTGGCCGTCAGTCTCCCCGCGCCGCGCAGGCAGGCGATCAGATCGACCATGCCGGAACCGCACAACCCTCCCGCCTCGCCACCTCCTATCACCTCCAGGCGCAAGCCGGCGGAAGAATCCCGATCGGAATCCCGTTCAAAATCCCGCTCCCGCTCCACCCGAAAGACGGCCCCGGGTTCGGCGGGCATTCCGCACTGCATTCCGCTCCCTTCGAAAGCGGGGCCGCCCGCGGCGGAGGTCACCCAGAGCCGGTCGCCGTCCCAGAGCGCGATTTCGGAGTTCGTCCCGAAATCGATCAACAGCCCGCCCGGACGGTCGGTCAGGCGAGTGGCCGTTACCCCGGCCGCCAGGTCCGAACCCACGAAACCCGCAATCGGAGGGACGACTTCCACGTTCGCCCGTGGATGGACCCCCAGGACGGGCGCCCAACTCCGGAGGTCGTCGCATTTGCAAACGACGGGTTTCGTCCAGGACTGGGGCCGCAGCAGCACGCCGGGGTCCGTTTCCGTCAGCAGCATCAGCATCGCGGTGTTTCCGACAAAGGCGACGCGGGTGACCGTCCGGGGATCTACGCCGTTTTGCGCGCACATGTCCAGCAGCGCCTCATTGACGGCATGGAGAGGCGCCCAGGCCAGCCTCCGGGCGTTTTCCGGGGATTGCGCCGCGGCGAGCATCCGGGTCACCACGTCCGAACCGTAGCCGCCTTGCGGATTGAGACCCGCGCGTCCCGAGAGCCTGGCGGCGTGCTCCAGGTCCCAAAGGGACATGCTGATGTGCGTCGTGCCCAGGTCGACGGCCAGCCCGTGACGGGGGGCGGCGGTCTTTCCGGCGGACAGGGGAGGACGCGGGTTCGAGGAGGAAGCCAGGGAGCAGGGGCCCGGAGCCAGGACCCTCCAACCGGAATCGCAGGCGGCTCCGACGATCCGGACAGAGATATCGCCCTTGGGCGTCAACTGGCAGGCGAGGCGGATGTTGCGCTCGATCCGGCCGGGAGTCAGAAGGATGCGTTCGTTCTTTGTCGGAGGATTGACTGCCGGTTCAGAGGAGGTCTCGGGCGTATCGCCCGTCGGGCCGGCGCCCGGGCCGGCATTGTCCCCTTCCCGATCGATCCGGACGAGGCAGAGGCCGCAGGCCCCGTTCCCCCGGCAGCCGGAACGGATTCGAACGCCCGCGGCGTCGAGGATTTCGCGCACGGAAGAGCCGGGAGTGAAGTCCATCCGACGCGGGGCATCATCGGTAAGGAGAGTGAGTCGAGGCATCTCGTCACCACGTTGTGCGTGCCGCATCGACCAATGCGGCGACGTTTTCCGGCCTGGATTCAGGCGGGACCTCGCATCCCGATGAGAGAACGAAGCCTTTCCGGTCGCGGAAGAAGCGAAGGAGGGCGGCCGCCTCCGATGTGATCTCCTCGGGGCTTCTTTCCATGAAGGCGAACGATTTGATGTTGCCGTTGAGACAGACGGCGGGGAGTTGGGCCGTTGCGTCCGCGGCGCTTACGTAGTAGTCGAAGTTCGCGATATGGACGCCGGCTTCGGGGTACCAGGGCAAAATCCGGCGAACCGGGCCGGCTATATGGAGCCAGTTTGCGACAGCGCCTGCCTGCGCAAACGCCTGGAAGATCCGCCGCAACGCGGGAAGCTCGAATTCCCGGAACAAATTCGGCGGAATAACGGCGGGGGAGGCCGAAGGGTCGAAGACCATGGGCAGATGCGCCCCGGCCTGGAGTTGAGCCAGGCCGAAGTGGATGACCACCTCCGTCGCGAAATCCATCAGCCGCTCCAGCCGCGGAAAATCATCGGCCGCCGTGTAGAGCGCTCTCTCGATGCCCAGCAACTGGGTCACGAGCGTGAACGGCCCCGGGACACAACCGACGACCAGGGTCCCGTCTCCGAGTTCCCGCCTGAGAATGGCCAGGGCTTCGAGCATTTCCGGCATGCGGCCCGCTTTGTGCGGATCGGGCGCGGAGAGGGTCTTTCGGTCGTCATCTTCCAGCGCGTATCTTTCGACCACGGGGTAGCGGTTCTTGTGGTACCGCAGGATGGAGCCGAGGGCTTCGGTTTCCACGCCGAGATCCATGACCGAGAATACGGCGTCGTAGCCGTAGCGGCGCAGCGCCTCCAACTGGCAGCGGGCGAGAGTTTTGCCGTCACGCACGTATTCGTCGACGGGTACGCCGGCGAGCGTGGCGGCATGGCCGAAAACCTGCGCAATTACCGGCGCCCGGTCCGGCGCCTCGAACCGGACGGCCGCGACGACCCTTTCGAGGCTGTTCATTTCCGGCCGCCTCCGTTACCCGCTATTGCGTCTTCCAGGTAGTGAACGGCGTCGAAGGCGGATTCGGCCACGAAATCGACGTTGAGTTTTTCGGGTGAAGACTGTTTCAACGCGGCCCCGCCCGCAATGACTTTGATGTGGCCTAGCCCTCGCGGGATGAGCAACTCTTTTACCTGCTTCACCTGGGGGATTACGGGAGTGATCAGGCCGCTGACTCCGACGACCGCCGGGTTCTCTCCTTCCACCGCATCGAGGAGCCGGTTCAAGGAGCAATCCTTGCCGCAATCGACCACGTGATAGCCTTTGCCGATCAGAACCATTTTGAGGATGTTCTTGCCGAGGTCGTGGACATCCCCTTCCAGGGTCGCAAGGACCACCACGCCCCTTGCGCAGGCCGGGGGCGCCGCGCCGGCGGGATAGAGGACCTTCATCACCTCCATGGCTGCACGGCCCGCCAGCATGATTTCCAGCAGGTTGAAGTCTTCGAGCGTGCACTTGCCGTCGAGCGCCGACATGGCCGCCTCGATCCCGTGAACGACGATGTGTTCGGGAGCGACTCCACGCTCGCGCAGATGTCCGGCCAGGGCGACCGCTTCCGCGCTATTGCCGTCCAGGATCGCCGCCACGAGGCCCCTTTCCTCCGAATCACTCAAAATACGGTCTCCCCTGGAAAGAGCTTCGAGGGATACGGGGTCCCTCGCGAAGGAATCCCGGAAACCCTCTCACGATGTCTTTGTCGAATCCCGCACCAGTGTCCATTGCGGAGTAAGTCCGCAGTCCGCATTTTCCGAGACTGTCCACTTCGGTGCGAACGCTCCATTTACGCAAAGTGAGCTTCACCGCGCCGAAAGGCGGATCGACGGACCGCCCGCGCGATTTTTGACCCAGCATAACGGATAAACCCCGCAATTTCAATGTATAGGAGCACTTTCGGATTCTCCCGTTCATGCGGGAGCGCATGGGCGACAACCTGAGGAACCCCATGCGGAGTGGACTTGCGGCGGGTGCGGAAAACCCTACGACCCTACGGGAAACCGGCATGGATACCGGGTTTTGAGCGTTGTCCGCATTTTGCCCGGTCAGGTGGGAAAGTATCCGGTTCGCTGTATCGTCATCGAGTCGGATTTGAACGCACTTCCGAAGATTCATTGTGTCTCGTTTTATGGATATGATGTTTCGTGCTGTCTTAAAATGTAGTAGGCGCTTATCGCCGGCCGGGCCGCCCGGTCCCGCAGCGCCTTGCCGGCCCATCTTCGTAAAGGATGGTACGCATTTTGCTCCTTCAAGATTCGAAAATATGGGTTTAAGGAGGGGCTGAAGTCTGTTATCCTGACCGAAGCTTTATCTCAAACGGGAGGCTACGAGCCTTTCAAGCAATTCCTGACGCCGAAACGGCCGGCAAGGACAACCATAAACAGAGGTTCGGGTTCGGAAGGCGGGCCGTCGGCTCTCTTCCGAAGGGTAATAAGCCGATAGTCGGGCCGCTATCGCACAAACGGGTGCGGAATGCGGCCCTTTTT
>CAYOVG010000175.1:0-14081 GCA_964407285.1 uncultured Syntrophobacteraceae bacterium | reverse complement strand
ACCGTGGTCACATACGAACTCTTCCTCTCAGGGCTCCATCCGGATGACCGCGACCCGACACGGGCGGCAGTGGAAATGGCGCTCGATCCGCAAGGGAACGGCGAGTACAAAGCCGAGTACCGGGTCGTTTCCCTCGAGGACGGCCGTGAACGCTGGGTGGCCGCAACCGGGAAGGTGCTCTTCGAACAAGGTCGGGCTGTTCGATTGGTCGGGACCGTGCAGGATATCACCGGGCGAAAACTCATGGAGGAGCAGTTGCTTGCCGCCAAGGCGGAAGCGGACCGCCGGGCTCGGGAGGCGGAAGAGGGAAAACGCATCCTCGAGGCCCTTATGAATTATATCCCGGAAGGAATCACCATAGCCTCCGCTCCTGATGTGCGCACCACACATATCAGCAGCTACGGGCACGATCTGCTCGCCAGGGGATGGAGCAGCGCCGCGGACTTTTCCATGGAAGACTGGCTGGCCGGGGTGGATCATTACTTGCCGGACGGCGTCACTCCCGCCCGGGTGGAGGACCTGCCCCTCTGGAGAGCCGTAAAATACGGCGAAACCGTCATGGGGCAGGAGTTGGTGCTCCGAAATCCAAAGGGGTACCTGCTGAACGTGCTCTGCAATGCGGGACCGATCAGGGACAGGGATGGCGGTATCACCGGTGGCGTTGTCGCCTGGCGTGATATCACCGACCGCAAGAAGGCCGAGGACCGGTTGCGGAAGAGCGAAGACAAATTCCGTCGCATTTACGAGTCCGATATGCTTCCGATCGCTTTCTGGCGGTCGGACGGCCTGCTGACGGAAGCGAACCGGGCCTTTTGCGATTTACTCGGGTGTACGCGTGAAGAAGTCCGGGCAGGTGAAGTGAGCTGGAGCGATGTTACGCCCCCGGAAATCCTTTGGCGCGATCGACAAGGGATCGATGAAATAAACGCGAAAGGGTTTTGCACCCCCTACGAGAAGGAGTTTATCCGCCGTGACGGGCGACGCATACCGATTCTCGTAGGGGGAGGCAGCATGGGGGATGCCAGGGACCAGGGGGTGGCTTTTGTCATTGATTTGTCGGAGAGCAAACGGGCCGAGCAGGCGATAGAAACCGCTCGCAACGAAGCCGTAAACGAGAAAAATCGCCTTGAAGCGCTCATGGAGGCCCTGCCGGTTGGAGTGGCCATGATCGATACCCAGGGGGGAGGCGTGAAGTCCAATTCCGCTTTCGAACAGATCTGGGGCGGCGTTCGCCCGCCTACATACACCGTGAGCGACTATGCCGCTTACAGCGCGTGGTGGGTGGACACGGGCAGGCCGGTGCAACCGGAGGAATGGGCTTCGGCCATTGCAGTACGAAAGGGAGAGACCGTTATCGGGCAATTGATGCAAATTGCGCGCTTCGACGGCGTCCGAGCGTTTGTCCATAACAGTGCGGCCCCGATTTATGACGCTCGGGGCCACATCGCAGGCAGCGCCGTGGCGATCATGGATATCACCGGGCGCATTGAGATGGAGGAGGAGCTTCGGAGATCTCGCGATGAATTGGAACAGCGGGTCCGGGAGCGCACGGCCGAACTGGAAATACTCATGGAGAAGCTTAGGGAGAGCAACCAGGCCCTCCAGGATTTCGCCTCTATCGCCGCTCACGATTTGCAGGAGCCCCTCCGAAAGGTCAGATCGTTCGGGAATATGCTCAACGAGCAGTACGGAGATGTGCTTGGCGAAAGAGGAAAAGACTATCTGAATCGCATGCTCTCGGCCACCCGTCGGATGCAGTCCCTCCTGGAGGCTCTTCTCAACTACTCCCGGGTAAGCACCCGTCTGGAGCCTTTCACTTCGATCAGGCTGAACGAGCTTGTTCGAGAGGTGCTCTCGGACCTGGAAGTGAGAATCGCTCAAACCGGCGGAAGGGTGGACGTGGGAGACCTTCCCACCATGGAAGCCGATCCCGTCCAGATGCGACAGCTCTTCCAAAACCTCATCGGAAATGCCCTCAAGTTCCACAAGGAAAACGAAAAACCGGTTGTGAGCGTTTCCTGCCGCGAGGACGGTACGGGGACTTGCGTGATCACCATCGAGGACAACGGCATCGGCTTTGAGGAGGAATATCTCGAAAAGATCTTTGCTCCTTTTTGTAGACTCCATGGCCGGTCGAGCAGCTACGAGGGAACAGGCATGGGGCTCGCCATCTGCAAGAAGATCGTGGAACGGCACGGGGGGACCATTACCGCCGGCAGCACGCCCGGGGAGGGAGCCAGGTTCATCATCGCGTTACCTGTGCGCCGTTCCTGAATCTTCATCCTTTGAAATCCATTCTTTTACAGCTTCCTTCAGCTCCTCCATTTCCGGCGAGTCCGGGTCGATTTGCGAGGCTTTTGCGCCGCATTGGCGGGCTTCCTCGATATTCCCGGCGTTCAGCAGGTCGAACCCCATTGCGATCCATGGCCCGGCAGGCTGCGCCTTATACTGCTCCTTATAGAGGTTGAAGAGGGCGAGCTTGATCCGGTCGGCCCCCTTGTGGAACGCCGGTTCGCCGTGGCCCGGCATCAGGTGGCGGACGGGCAGGGCAAGGAGCTTGCGCAGGCTTTCGATGCTGTCCCGCGGGCTTCCGCCGCGCAGTTCGTCCTGTGCGACGGAACCGCGCCCGCCTTGAACGCTTCCCGGCGGGACGAGGTCCCCGGAGAAGAGCGCCCCGGAGCGCTCATGGAAAAAACAAAGGTCCCCGGCCGTGTGGCCCGGCGTGTGGATCGCCCGCAGAGGAGACTCCCCTTCGATGACATCGCCGTCGCTCAACGTCAGGAGCTTGCCGTCCGCTTCCAGGGTTTCGAAAAAAGCGGGGAAAGGCTCCTGGTGGAGTCCGAGGTGCTCACGCGCCACGGAATGCAGATAGATGTCAGGACTGGCCGCCTGGTAGATCTCCGCCACTCCGCCGATATGATCGTAGTGCGCATGAGTGAGAAGAATCCGTTCCAACCTGTCGATAGGGCCGATATCATACAATTCATCTATAAGACCGAACATATTCCCAGTGTCGATAAGAGTGCGTCCATCCTCCAGTACGTATACTCCGGAACACGCGCCTGCGTCCGGAATCCAGTACATCCCTTTCAATAATACATCAGCTTCCGCCATTGCTTTCATACGCCTGTACTCCTTGTTCCCTATCCGTATTGCCCTTGTTTCTCTATTCGCGCTTCGGGCTGCTGTCGTCCGCGCGGCCGTCTGCCGCCATGGGGTTCCCGGTCGCCGGCGGAGGCAAAAACAACCAATAAAACATGTACTTCCACGTGCGGTGAACTTCCTGTTTTTTGAATTCCGACCCGCTTGACAGGAAGCGTTTGACGATTAAATTACATTCGTTCTTCAAGCAAGCCATCATAACAACAAACCCTAGAAAGGAGGATACGGCAATGGCCCTTATCCGTTGGTACAATCGTCCGGAATTTGGTTGGCCGGCTGTTGACGAGATGGAAAGACTGCAGCGTGAAATGAACCAGTTGTATTCCTCATTCTTTGGTAGAAGGTCCATGCAACCGCGAGCCGCTGTCTTTCCTGCGCTCAATGTAACGGAAAACGAAAACAATCTCTATTTGCGCGCGGAGTTGCCCGGTCTGAAGGCTGAAGACATCGAGATTTCCGTCGAAGGCGATACTCTTACTCTTCGCGGGGAGAGGAAGCCGGAAGAACCTTCGGAAAAGATCAGCTATCACCGCCGCGAGCGCGAGATGGGGCGTTTTCGCAGAGTCATCTCCTTCCCCACGAGGATCAATCCTGAAGGGGTGGAGGCAGTGTTCAGGAATGGGGTGTTGAAGCTCATCCTGCCCAAGGCGGAAGAGGCGAAACCCAAGCAGATCCAGGTGAAGGTCGAATAATTTCCTGAAAGAGGCGAGAAAGGAGTGATAGCCATGGCTGATGAGGAAAAGGACATTCAGGTACGTGACAAACAGGAAGTTCAGGGCCAGGCCGAGAGCACGCGCAATGTGCCCACGTTCATTCCTGCCGTGGATATTTACGAGTCGAATCATGCCCTCACCGTTCTTGCCGATATGCCCGGCGTGGACCGTGAGCATGTCACCATCGACCTGCATGAGAACCAGTTGACGATCCACGGCACCGTCACCCTCGACAGTTCGGACGAACATATACTGTTGCAGGAGTATAACGTAGGCGATTACTACCGCCAGTTCGCCCTCGGCAGGTTGGTCGATCAGTCCCGGATAGAAGCGTCGATGAAGGACGGGGTCCTGACAATCGTCCTTCCCAAGGTCGAAGAGGCCAAACCTCGCAAGATCGAGGTGAGAGGGCTCTAGCAAGTGCTCTAAGGGCTGAAACCGGAGGCTGGAACCGATCGTCCCGTGCAATCGAGATTCCTCGATTCGGGATGTGGGGTTCCGGCCACCGGCCCCTTGGGAAATTCCTTCCGAAGTTATCGTAACCCGCCACACGATCTACGCCATGCGACCCCAAGCTCGCAGCCCACACCCCTCACCGCGAACCCGCACTCACGACGCGCAACCCGCAACGCGAAGCCCGCAACCCGTT
The DNA here is from genome assembly GCA_964407285.1 of uncultured Syntrophobacteraceae bacterium. Lineage (GTDB taxonomy): Bacteria > Desulfobacterota > Syntrophobacteria > Syntrophobacterales > Syntrophobacteraceae > CAYOVG01. Next base: position 9,557 of record CAYOVG010000175.1, on the reverse strand, counting down.
CAGGCAACCCCAAACTCGCAGCCCACACCCCTCACTGAGAACCCGCACTCACGACGCGCAACTCGCAACTCGCAACCCGCAACGCGAAGCCCGCAACCCGATCATCTCCGCGGTCTGTTCCCGTAGGTGTGCGTCTTCTGGCCGCCGGGCGTATCGACCGTAACCGTGCCGCTGTCTTTGTTCCCGTCCAGGCTCCCGCTGACGGTTTTACCGCTCCCCGTCGTGGCTGTGCCTGAAGCGCTCACTCCGTCCTCTCCCTTCTCCACCGTGCCCGAACCCGTCACGCTCTTGCCGGCCCCCGTCTGGATGGTTCCGCTCCCGCTTGCCGTATTGCCCGAAACGGAGCCCTGTCCCTCCATGGCGGCGCTCCGGCCGCTGCTTGTACTAACCTGGGCTTCGCCCGATGCCTTTCCGCCGCCCACGGTCGAAGACGCGCTGCCGGTCAGGCCCCGGCCCTTACGGCCGGTGACGCTGAAATCGGATTGAGCCTTGGGTCCCTTGATGGTCCGGTTGCCCTGGACCTGCACTCCGTTTTCCGGTCCCACCGTCTTGCTTAAACTGCCCGAGGGTCCCGGACGCACCGCTCCGGCGTCCGGCGCGGCGAAAGCCGCCGCCATCAGAATCACCCCGCCGACAATGATCCACGATCTGCTCCGAAGTCCCATCAGTTCACACCCTCCTGTAGTTTTCTGTAATTCGTTAATCCCGCTGCTTCGTCCGACCGTCCTCTGTCGCATCCTGCTTTCACTCGTGTTTCCGATGCGCCTGCACTTCCGCTGATGCAATATTCATGTCATGTGTCCGTTTGAATTCAAACCTTCTTATAGCTTCGCGCCCTCTTTACATACACCATTACCGGACGTATGGTTTACCGAAAGGAGACACGACCCATGGGAAACTATTTCGATCACGTCATGCTATCTCGTATTCAGTTCGGCTTTACCGCAATGTTCCACATCCTGTGGCCCGTGCTTACCATAGGCCTTAGCGCCTTTCTGCTCTTCATGGAAGCGATGTGGCTGAAAACAAAGGACATCTCCTACTATCATCACGCACGGTTCTGGACCCGCATCTTTCTTCTCAACTTCGGGGTCGGGGTCGCGAGCGGCACCCCGATGGAATTTCAATTCGGCACCAACTGGAGCGCTTTTTCAACGGCCGGGGGCGATGTGTTCGGCCATTTGCTGGGGTTTGAAGCCGCAACGGCGTTCATGTTGGAAGCATCCTTCATCGGCATTATGGTGTTCGGCTGGAAGCGCGTTCCCCCTCGAATGCACCTGCTTTCCACCGCCATGGTCGCCTTCGCCGCATCGCTCTCGGCTTTCTGGATCATGTCCGCCAATTCCTGGATGCACACTCCGACGGGAGGCCATTTCGAGAACGGTCTGTTCCGGTCCGTGAGCCAGTTCGATTCGATCTTCAATCCCGACATGCCGATGGGAGTTTCCCACATGTGGATGGCGTGCATCCAGATCACACTGTTCGTGGTCGGCGGCATCAGCGCCTGGTACATCCTGAAGGGACGCCATGTCGATTTCTTTCTGCGGTCGTTTAAGATTGCCGCCGTGGCGGCCGTTATCGTAACTCCTCTCCAGATATGGCTGGGAGATCTGTCCGGGAAATCGGTGTTCGAGCATCAACCCTCCAAACTGGCGGGGATGGAAGCTCACTGGCGCACCAATAAGCCGGGAGAGGGCGCTCCGTGGCATATCCTTGCCTGGCCGGACAAGTCGAAGCAGGACAATCTCTGGAGTATCAGCATCCCCAATGGGCTCAGCATCATCTCCACCAATTCGCTGACCGGCCGGGTAAAGGGGCTGCGCGAATTCGCTCCCGAGGACCAACCTCCCGTCTGGCCGACGTTTTACTCCTTCCGGATCATGATCGCCATAGGATTTGCGCTCTTCCTCCTGATGCTCTGGACGCTTTGGGACATGTACCGGGGGAACCTCGACCCCGGGAAAATCACGGGAAGACGTTCTCTTCTCTACTCGTGGATCGCGGCGATGCCCTTGAGCTACATCGCCATGGAGGCGGGCTGGGTCACACGGGAGATCGGGCGCCAGCCCTGGGCCATCTACGGCTACCTGCGCACGTCCCAATCGGCGAGCGCTCTTCCGCCCGATGCAGTGGCGACGTCCCTGCTCATATTTGCCGGGATATACCTCCTGCTCTTTTTATTGTACGTGTTTTTCATCCGCCACATCCTGCGGAGGGGACCGGTATTCGAAAATCCGCCGCGGCAGGCGTTATCCCGGTGAACACGTTGCGGATACGGTCATTTTTCATGCGGCTCGCGCGATACATGAATTATGAAATATATGAAAGGTGAAGTATATGGAATGGCTTACGCCTTATCTTCCCGACGTGTGGATCTTCATCATAGCCTTTTTCCTGCTCTATTACGCCGTTACCGACGGGTGCGACCTCGGGGTCGGCATCCTGTCCATGCTTACTCGTGATGAGACCGAGCGGGGACTGATGATGGCCACCCTGGAATCCACCTGGCATACGAACCACACCTGGCTCATTATCCTCGGGGGAATGCTCTTCGGAGCCTTTCCGCTGTTCTACGGCCTGGTGCTTTCGGCTCTGTACGCCCCCATTCTGCTCATGCTGCTGGGATTTGCATTTCGGGGAATCGCGCTCGACTTTCGAGCCCACTCGGAGCACAAGACTTTGTGGAGCACTACGTTCGGCGTCTTCAGCGCCATCACCGCCGTGGCGCAGGGATTTGCCCTGGGCGGGCTCATCGGAGGGCTCGAGATTCACAAAGGACAGATAGCCGACATTTGGGGATGGGCGACTCCGTTCACCGCGCTGGTCACCGCGGGGCTCCTGTTCGGGTACACCATGTTGGGCGCCAACTACCTGATAATGAAGACCGTTGGAGAGCTTCAGCGGAGAAGCTACCGCTATTCGCTGATCGCCTCCTTCTTCACCCTGGCGATTTCGGTCGCAACGTACATCTGGACCGTGTATCGCTATCCGTTCGTGATGAACAAATGGACCGCGTTGCCGGACAATCCGGCTATCCTGGTTCTGCCGGCGCTTGCGGTGCTGTCGTTTGCGATGTACTACGCGAGCGTGTGGAGACGCCGCGAACTTGCGCCTCTCCTCTGGAACGCTGCCGTGGTGCTCTTCTCGTTCGCCGGCCTTTCCGTGAGCATGTACCCTCACATGATTCCCAGCGTCATGGTTCGCCCGGTCACGATCCATGAAGCCGCGGCTTCCACGGGGACCCTCGTGTTCATGCTCGTCGTGTCCGCCATCGTGATTCCCATAATACTCATATACACTACATACGAATTCTGGGTGTTCCGTGGGAAAGTGACCAGGGACTACGGCGAAGACCTGGAATAGACCGGGAGGGAGACCGTCGGGAGCATTGAGACCGCCTCGACGGGCCCCTTTGGGGACCTCTCACCGCCCGTCCGCCGTTCCCGTCCCCAGTCTATCGACGAACGACTTGACGGCCCCCATGTAAATGGAGATGCCGTGCAGGAAGATGTCGTTATGGTTCGCTTCCGGTATGCGGACCAGGGTCTTCGCGGGGGACTCGCATGCCTCGTACAGCGCCTGTGCGTCCGAAAACGGTATGATGTGGTCCCGCTCCGCGTGAATGATGAGCACGGGTTTCTTGACGGATTTGATCTTGTCCACGTTCCGGAACCCCTTTTTCTCCTGAAATCCTATATCGACGATATCGATTCCCAGGATTTCCAGAAGCGGCCCGGCGAAGGCGAATCCGCTTTCGATGATGAGGCCGCCCAGGTCGTCCGGGTATTGCGTTGCGAGTTCGATAGCCGATGCGCTGCCGAGGGACCTGCCCATGACGACGAGGGGGCCGGAGTAGCCGTTGTCCTTGAGCCAGTCCTTTACGAATCGGAAAACGACATGACAGTCGCGCATCATCGAATCGACGGTGGGGCTCCCGGTGGAGCGGCCATAGCCGCGGTAGTCCACGGGCAGGAAGTTGATTCCCAGCCGTTCGTATACCGGGCCGAGATCGTCGTAATCGGCGACGATTTCTCCGTTGCCGTGAAAGAAGAGCAGATTTGGAGAGGATTTGCCGCGCATGTGAAATGTCGCGCCCACGGCCGTGTCCTGCTCCACCGGAATCATTATGTCGAGAGCGGGCGAGGTGACCCCGGGTTCTCTCCATTCCTTCCTGGGGTGAAACAATCTCATGAGAATCGAGGGGCGGTCCAGGGCCGAATAATCGTTTTCAACCATATCCACCATTGCTGACCTCCATACGATATGAAATCTCCGGGTACTTGCCCGACTATAATAATATATTGCGGAAAGAGTCCGATTACCAGCGATTTCATCCATGGGCAAAGTTGCTGATGCTCCGGAATACGCCCATACCGTATCCCATTACATGTAACATACATCGAATGACAAAATGTATGCATTTGCCCGGTGGAACTTCCAGCCGGAGCGGTTATGTTCGAAATAGACAAGGCCAAACCCCTCGTGAGTGGGGGACGGAAAGCTGCGGGTCTTCGAAGCGAGAAGACGGCCGGGTTGCCGGGTGAGGCGCCGGTGACGGTTCCCGTTACTGACGGCTCCATGAATGCGCCCCGGCCTTTTTGTTTTTTCCATGTTCACCTCAAAATCCGTGGAACGCCATCTCTATGATGATACGCGCCATGCGGTAATCGCCGGTCGGAATGTTGTGAGGGCAATGCTGCTTACATGCGTTCGGGCGTCGACATTTCGGCGCGAGCGCACGGGCGTGATAGTGAGGAGTCGCATGGGGTAGCGGTTGTGCGGGGTTTCGCCCTCCGCCGTTGCGTCATCGCTCCCGTTGGAATGCGGGAACCCTGATCGAAGGAGGATGGATGCTTTACAGGCAAAGGTAGAAGGGATGTCCACACTAACAGGAGATGTCTATGAGAATGAAAGAGCGCTTCTTTGTGTCGATGAAACATGCCGTGGGTGTATTCGTTCTTCTGCTGGCTCTCGCGGTGCTTGTGGGAAGCCATGGTTCAGTCGGTCCAGGCGCGGCTGAAGCGCATGACGCCAAATTCACTCGTAGTCTGCCGGATCTGCCGGATCTACCGTCCCTCATTAAAATCGACCCGATCATCAAGGCGGCCATCGCCATTCAGGAAGCCCACACCCCCGATTTGATGGACATCGACGGAGTTGTCGGCACCGGCATAGGAATCTCCGAGGATAGCGGTCCGGCGATGGTGGTCTTCACGGAACGACCCGGAATCTCCATACCCTTACCCGCCATTCTCGACAATCTGCCCGTCAAAACGGTGGTCACCGGCAGATTTGTCGCTCTGATCGACAATACTGCGGAGTTCGACCGTCCCGTGCCCACCGGTGTTTCAACCGGCCATCCAAACATCACGGCCGGAACCATCGGCTGCAGAGTGACGGACGCCGCCGGCAACGTATACGCGCTCAGCAACAATCATGTCTACGCCGACATCAACGAGGCCTCGATCGGAGACAACGTGCTTCAGCCCGGAGCCTACGATGGTGGGGTCGATCCGGGTGACGCCATCGGCGTCCTCGCCGATTTTGAACCCATTCTCTTCAACAGCAGCGGCGTCAATGCCATCGATGCGGCCATTGCGCGTTCGTCCATCGACATGTTGGGCTTTTCGACCCCGGTCGATCCAACCGCCGGCACCGGCTACGGCGCTCCCGGCAAGACCCCGCAAGTCGCGACGGTCGGCCTCAATGTCCAGAAATACGGCCGCACCACCGGGCACACTCACGGTCAGGTCTCGGCGATCAACGTGACCGTGGACGTCTGCTACGTGTGCGGTAATTTGTTCTGTACGACGTGTCAAAAGAGGGCCAGGTTCACGAACCAGATCGCCATAACGCCCGGAACTTTCAGCTCCGGCGGCGATTCGGGCTCCCTGATCGTAACGGATGACGATGCGAAAAACCCCGTGGGGCTGCTTTTCGCGGGAAGCAGTTCCTATACCCTGGCCAATCCCATCAATGCGGTGCTGACCCGGTTCGCCGTTACGATCGACGACGGCGGCACGCTGGACGGCAACCGGTTCCCGGTAGCGGACTTTTCGTTTACCGCGGATAATCTCGACGTCTCTTTCACCGACGGAAGCAGCGACCCGGATGGAAACATCGCATCCTGGAACTGGGACTTCGGCGATGGTAGTACTTCAACGGACCAAAATCCCGGCCATGCCTACTCGTCCCCCGGCAGCTACACGGTTAAACTCACTGTAACCGATAATGAAGGAGCGAGCAGCGCCGTCTCCAAAACGGTGACGGTGACGAGCGGGATCACTCTTACCGCCACCGGGACCTCGCGCCTGCTCTCGAGGAGGGTGGCCCTCCGGTGGGCCGGAGCGACCACGGCCAACGTCAATATAAGGCGCAATGGGAGCGTGATCGTCACCACTGCCAATACCGGCTCTTATACGGACTCCGTTAGAAGGGGGACCTACACGTACCAGGTCTGCGAACAGGGAGGCGCCGGCGTCTGCTCCAACACGGCGTCGGTGTCTTTCTGATTGTCCGGAAACCCTGAATCCACGGGCTTCCGGCAATCACCGGCAGCCAGGGATTGAAAGACCGTAAGTTCGATAGTCCGGCCCGGTTCTTGAGATCGGGCCGGACTGCATCGGTCCGCAACGGCGGAACTGAACGGAACGGGGCGGAGGGCGCCGATGGTGCGGCCGGTACGTTGGATTGTCGTAATCCTTGCGTTCTTCTTCATCGTGGAGGTTGCGATCACGGGCGGCGTGATGAGAGGTGATGTTGCGTGCCGCCGCGGGCAGGACTGCCGCGGGCAGGACTCCCGATGGCGCGAATGCGATGATCGGGACTGTCGGGGGCTGAACCCGGCGTACGGCGGACAGGAAGTGATGATGGCGAATCAGGAAGGAATCGAAAACGTTCTCTCGAAGCATACCGACGAACTGATGAGCCTGCCGGGGGTGGTGGGCGTCGGGCAGGGCGTCTGTGACGGCGGCCTGCCATGCATCAAGGTGTTCGTTGTCGAGAGGACTCCGGAAATCGAGCGAAACATTCCAAAACAGATCGATCAATTCCCCCTGGATATCGAGGCGACGGGAGAGTTCCGGCCCCTCGCGGGCCGGCGATCCGATGACCGGTCTTGATATTTGCCGGGGACGGTATGTGTTAAGGTGATTTCATGACTCAGAAAGCGATGACGTTTCATTCAAATGACGCCCAAGACGGTTTGACGGACAAAAGGAGCGGAAAGAACGGTTCATTGAATTACCTCCTTTTTCTGCCCGAAGGCTACGGGGCCGATCCGGAAAAGAAGTGGCCGCTCATAATGTTTTTGCATGGAGCGGGGGAGCGGGGAAACGATCCGCGAGCTCTGAAGAGGCACGGCATTCCGAAGATCGTCGAAAGGCAGCCCGACTTTCCCTTCATAGCCGTATCGCCGCAGTGCTCGAATAATACCTGGTGGCAGTCCTACATCGGCATGCTGGATGCGCTGCTGGATGAAGTGATGAATGCCTGTGCGGTTGACGCGGACCGCGTCTACCTGACGGGCGTCAGCATGGGAGGGGCCGGAGTCTGGCTCCTCGGCTCCCTCTATCCGGAACGGTTCGCCGCGCTCGCCCCCATCTGCGGGTATGGTTCCCCGTCCCTGGGGTTTCCGAAAAAGGTGTGCGCTCTCAAGGATGTCCCTGTATGGGCTTTCCATGGGGCGAAAGACGACATCGTGCCGCTGGAGGCGACCAGCGTGCTGGTGGATACGCTGAAGTCCTGCGGGGGAGACGTGCGCTTTACGATCTATCCCGATGCGGGGCACGACTCCTGGACTGAAACCTACGACAATCCGGCGCTCTACGGATGGTTTCTGAGCCATGCCCGCCGCAAGGGTCAATGATGATCAAAATGGTCAAAAGAGTACCGGAAGCGCCCGCAAGCGGCTGACGATGTGAGAGACGGTCCCGGCGAGATTCTCTGCGTTGCAGGGGCTCTTCAGGTCCTGCTCCTCCCGGATGGCGCAGGCCTGCAGGAAGAGGGCGGCAGGGCGGGGGGGCACAACGAGGGCGCTCAGGGTCTTTCCGATGTCGTACGGGTCGAGGAACCGGGATTTCCACGCCGCGAACCTCGGGTGGGCGAACATTCGCAGAGATGTGGTCTGCCAGTAGAAACACCGCTGAATTCTCGGTATCCGGGGCGTCTTCGGGGCTCCCGCGCGCTGAATCAGGTTTCGAAACCGTTCGAAATAGATGTCGAACCTTTTCCTGCGATCGCGCAGGGATTTGAGCGTGTCGCGGTACCCGTCCGGCGGGCTGAGCCCGGGTAGCCAGTAGGATTCCATCTGGCTTTCCATCCAGAAGTGGCAGGCCCCGGAAGACATCTTCAGCTCCCGGCAGAGCCGGGAATGCGGTTCGGCATACTTCCCGATCACGGGATGCCAGAAGCCGTCGGCCAGGTAATGGGCGGTCATCCCGAGCATCCAGAACTGCACGCTCCGGGGAATGGCGTCGCGCTCCTCCTCCAGCCACTTTCGGAAGAACCGGAACCCGGAGTCTCCCTCGAGCACGTGGAGCTGCTTGCCGACAGGCGAGAAGGAGAAGTAAGGCAGGTCGTAGAAGAGGGTGTCCGGCATGATGGAGCCCAGGAAGAAGGCCTCCCGGATTTCGTCGTCATAGAGGCGCTCGGGCCTCGAATCGCCGAGGATTTTAAAGCACTCGTCCGCAAGAAGCAGATGGAAACGTTCCTTGGGCATCTTCCCGTCCTTTATCCGCCATCTTCCTGTACCCTTTCGAGAAAACATTGGATGGCTTCCGGAATCATTCGGCGGATGTAGGCGCCCTGGTCCGCCTCGAACGTATTTACGTACTCGTGGTAGCGCGGATGGGAGGGCGACAGGGAGGGCGCGTCGTGCCTGCAACTGGAGAATTCGTCTTCGAACCGTTCCACCAGGTCCACCAGGGGCACGTTACGGTTGGGATAGTCCTGAATCCACTCGAGCCGCCTCATGCACTCGAAACGCAACTGGTCCAGGATGAATATGGCGATATCCATGAGCGCCATCTTGGAATCGGGTTCGAGAAAGTGGAAACGCGGTCCCGGTCCCATGCCCTTGACCCCGAGCACGAGTTCGTTGATGGCCGTGCTGGATTCCTCTCCCGCCTGTATGAGCGCCTTCAACACCGGATCGCTGAGGTCCCGGATGCACGTATTCTCGTCAAAACTTTCGGAGAAGCGCTTCGCCCAGCCTTGAAGCCCCCTCTTCGCCATGAGAGAGCGGCGTCTTTTTTCCATTTCGATTACCGTACCCACAACTTCAACCTTCCGTAGAGAGAAACGTAAGATCCGGTTTCAGAAAATATCCGCCGAAAAAGTATACACTTCCGTATCGGCATCCAGCCACGCACCGGGCTGCAGTCCGGCCTTTCTGCATGTCCAATCCAGGAACTGCTTCCGGTCCCAGTGGTTTTCCGTCGCCACCTGGGGCAGAAGAAGTCCGCTGTGGTAACCCTTGCGAATCAGCAGTCCGTGCCTGCCGATCTCGATACTCTCCGGATTGTCGATCCGAACCAGGGGCGTGAGGACGGAGATCT
>CAYOVG010000174.1:0-14125 GCA_964407285.1 uncultured Syntrophobacteraceae bacterium | reverse complement strand
CCGTCGAGAGAGCGGGTGCCTTCCGGAAACACCATCACGGAGCATTTCTGCCGCAGGTACCTCCTGGCCTGAAGAAGCGCCTGCGCCCCCTGGCGCTGCCTCCGGTCCAGCGGAATATCCCCCGCCATGCTCATCATCCATCCCACGAACGGCAGCCGGAACAGCTCCACCTTCGCTATCCATTTCATCTCCCAGGGAAGGAGCGAGATGATGGGAATATCCGCCTGGGACATATGGTTGCTCACGACGATGTACGGATGCCGCAATTCGCACTCCGAAAGCCCCGTCACATGGACCCGCCATGCCGGATTGATCAGCACCAGCGCCTTGCCCAGCCGCCGGAACCATCTGCCCGTGCGGATGCGCGCGGGCGTGCGGTCGAAGAGGCGGATGATCGCCAACAAAGGCAGCCACAGCACGATCAGCGTGATGGCCGCGACCCATATCCAGAGAGATCTCAGTGTGGATACCATAGTTCAGGTTCAGAATTCCGGGTTAAGGGTTGCGGGTTAGAGGTTACGGGGTTCAACCGGGGACATATTAGCGCTTTTGCTCCATTCGGACAACTCTGCATTTGCATTCCGCAGGCAAATCCTCGATTCCGAATAGCGCCGCTTCGACGAGAAAGCCGATATACAGGCCGGCTATCAGATCGCTGACGAAGTGGTACCCGGTCACGATGAGAGCCGCCGCCAGGACCGTCGGAAGGGCGACTCCGGCATAACGGTAACCCGGAAGAAACCTCCAAAGGCATGATACCAGGGCCGCGGCCACAACCATATGCCCCGAAGGGAATGCATTATAAATTCCGCCGCCGTCCATCCAGTGAAAGCCATACATGCCGGGATGGCGCAACCACCCCCTGGGACCGGCGCCCCCGAACACGAACTTGAGAACGGACGTCAGGACCAGCAGTGTGGGCAGGAGTATCGCCAGATGCAGAAAGAACCGCTTCCAGGCGCTGTCGGATTTCCTGTATGTCATGAACAGCCAAACCACCCCGCTCAGGCCGGCCGCGACAAACGAGAAAACTCCCAGTACGTCCGGGATCTTATAGCTGCTTGTGGAGATACCGGCATAATCTCTCATGGCATGGTCCGCCAGCCTCGCCACCCTGGTATCCAGGTAGTAACGGCTGAAGACCACGCCGCACACCGCGACGATGAAACCGACAAGGTATTTTTTCATTATTCTTCCGTAGTCCGGGAAATGAATGGGGGCGCAACGCCCGACCGGGGCTTCGCGAATCCTTCCGCTGCCGGCCGACGCTCTTCCGTTGGGCCGTCAAGTATTCATTTAATCACTCAATCGGATGCAACGCCAGGTATGGGAACTCATGTGAAAGCGCATCCCACTCCCTACCGTCCCCCTCCTCTTCCCAATCCCGCTTTCTCCCCGCCTCTCCTCTTCCACATTGTGCTTTTATTCAACAGGCATCTGTGATAACCTCGGGCGCTACTGAAGTGCTCGATCCGAAAGATCCATGTATACGTACTCGAACATTATCACGGATGCGGACCCGATCGATATGGCGCTGGAAGGTCTTATCAAGAAGGGGAAGTACATCACTTTCCGGGGAACGAGATGGCGCGTGAAGCGGGAAGACGCCTACCCCGTGTCCTCCTCGTTCAAGGAAACCCAGTGGACTGTTTCCACCCACGGGGGGAACACCGCTTTTTTGCTCCGGACCGAGGAAAATCTGGAATCGGAAGTGAAGGAGTACTGGATCTGGACAAAGCAGGTCCCCCTCAATTCCGTCGATTTCCTGGTCGAATGGAAGGAATGGACCCCTTTTACCGAAACCGGCTTTCCGAAAGCGCCTCCGCCACGGGTCAGGTACAAAGGGACCGAATACCGGTTCAAGGGCAAGAACGTCGGTCTGATGCACAACAGCGACGGGGATACCGCGACCAAAGTAACCTGGGATTACCTGAACGAATCCGGGAAGCGCAACCTGGCCGTGGAAATCTGGAAAGACGACGGCCGGGATTATCCTGAAGCCTACGATGGAGAAATAATCGACCCCGCGGAACTGCAACTCGATCTCCCCCGCTCGAACCATACCGTTTCGGAGTCGAAACCGCTCCGCGGACTCTACCGGGTGGAACCCGCTTTCAAACTGAAGCACGTGGCGGCGCTCATCGGGATGCCCTCGTTTTTCTTCTTCGTCATCGGCGCCGGGCTGGATAACGTGCTCTATCTCGCCGTTCCGGCGCTGCTCGTCGTCATGCTCGCCCGCAGTTACACTCCTCTTGCCTGGGGCATCTGCGCCGCGACGGGAATGGCGTGCGCTATTCCGACCTTTCTCATCAACCTGACGTCGTTTTGGATTATCTGCGCGGTCTGCGCTTTTCTGTCGGCGCTCATTCCAACGCTCATTCTTCGGAAATTCGAGATCCCGGACGACGAGACGCCGACGTTCACGGCGTGGGGCGGGGTCCTGCCCGTCGTATGGCTGTATAGTTTTAGAATGTATTTCCATTACGCTCCGAAACCTTTTGAAGTGTACGAATTGATGATGGCCTCCGTGCTTCCGCTCATCATTTCGAGTCTGTCATTCGGACTTATTCTTCTGACGGAGAGGATGTGGCGCAACAGAGATTGAACCTGACCAGGACCGGCGAAGACCTTCTTTTTTACATCGACGGGTGGCTACAGTTCTCGTCGCGCGATGAATACATCTATCACGAGATGCTGACGCACCCCGCGGCGGGGATTCTCGACGGGAGAGTCTCGTCGGATTGGCGCGCGCTGATCCTCGGCGGCGGGGATGGTCTTGCGGCGCGGGAACTGCTCCACTTCAACCGGTGCGCCCGGATCGACCTCGTGGACCACGACCCGGGCGTCATCGAGCACGCGCGGACGGCATTCGCGGCCCTCAACCGGAATGCGCTGGACGACCCGAGGGTGTCCATCCGCATCGGCGACGCCGTAAAATACCTCGAATCCCCCGCGCCCGCCTACGATCTGATCGTGGTCGACCTGACCTTCCCCGACGCCATGTCGGGGGCCAGGTTCTTCACGGCCGATTTTTTCGGCAGGATCAAAGAACGCCTGCAAGGGCACGGACTGCTCAGTTTCAATGCTCTTTCACCGACGCGCCAGGCCTGCGCCTACTGGTCCGCATTCAAAACTCTCGACCGCGCCGGATTGCCTCCCAAGCCGCTCCACCTGAGCATTCCCTCTTTCCTGGCTCACGGCTATGACAGGTGGGGTTTCTTCCTGGCGTCACCACGCGAGATCGGCGCGGACGAATTCGATGCCTGGCGTCCCGTGCCCGGAGCAAGGTTCGCACGGAAATCCAGTCTCTTCTCAAGTCTCAAATTTCCGGCGGACAGCGTGTGGGCCGGCATTCAACTGGGCCACGAAATCAAGTCTCCTTCGGACTTTCTCTGCCTGCTCGGCATGCCCATGACCATCCGCCGCAACTCCGACGCCGAGGTGGACTTCTCTCGCAACCATCCCTTGCGTGACCTCCAGGACATCGTCGGGTCCCCCGATTTCGCCGTGCGATTCGACCAGGACTGGATTGCCGTAATGGTCAAGGTCCTGCGCTCCATGGACCTCGACAGGCTCTTCGAGGAAATCGGCCGAAAGCTCCATGGCCTTTCGGATTCGGTACGGGAACAATTCGGAAAACTTCGCGCCGAACTTCCCGCCCTGCTCAAGGAAAAGGTTTTCAACCTGGAGCGCGCCGGCCAACTCATCTGCGTGCTCCTGGTCGTCATAACCCTTTTGAACCTGGCCTATCCCGACAGCGCCTACGGGAAGGGTTCCTCATCGTCGTCTTCATCCGACTACGATCCTTTCAACGCGTTCACGCCCATGTCCCTGGTGTCCCTTGCCCCCCGCACCCCTTTCCACTGCAAGCATTTGCAGGTCGCCAATCCCGACAGCGCGGTAAGCATGGAAGGGAAACCGTACCCTCTGAGACGGGTTTCGACCGATGACGATCCCCCCGGCTGGGAAGCGCTCTTCTATTCCATCGCCGATGATCTGTTCCTTACGCCCTCCGGCCGCGCATTCCTCGTTTCCCCCCGGTATCCCGGCTTCTACTACCTGATCAGACCGGACGGGTTTACCCTCATCCAGGAGGGAGACGAGTCGCAACGGACGACCTTCATGCCCAACGACCCTATCGTCGGTTTTCTGATCAAGAACGCATCGCTCCAGTTAGCCGCCCTCGACAAGACGATCGGCGGATACCGGCAGTGGGTGGATTGGACGACTCCGCTGAGGCCCGTGAGCGGAGATGCGGACAGGGAATCCCTCGAACTCACCCACCTCGGCGAAATCCGTTCGGCCCTTTCGGCCGTGCTCCTTCGCTTCGAAGGGTACCATTCGGAAAACAACCCTCCGCCGGGGTCCCACTACCTGGCTCCGGGTATCCATGTTTCGGCCGAAGGCGTGCTGTTGGGTTTGAAAGCCAGGGGCTGGAACATCTACCCGTGGGGGAAATACCGCGGCAAGGGCTTCCCGGTGGCTCAACCGGATTCCGCCGTCGACCGTCTCCTGAACGATATTGTGCTCAAGACCCCTCCGGGTTTGGACCCCGCTGCCGTCCGGTTGCTCAAGGAACTCAAGACACCCCCCAGATAAGGGAAATGGAGCCCGGCCCATATGAATATTACACCCCTTTCACAAACCCGGCGCGACGACTGGAACAGGCTGATAGCCCGGACCCCGGAAAGCGGTTTCATGCAATCGTGGGAATGGAGCCTGTTCAAGGAAGCGGAGGGGCAACAGGTCCTGCGCCTGGGGGTTTTCGACGAGGACATCCTCGTTGCCGGAGCGCTGGTCTACTACGTGGATTCGCCTTCGGGGGCATCGCTCCTGGAAGCGCCTCACGGCCCGGTCCTGCCCTGGGAGGATGAAGGCAAGGCGCGTCGCGCCGCCGACCTCATCCTTGGGGAACTCAGGTCTTTCGCCGAGGAAAAGCGGGCTCCCCTGATCCGGATCGAACCCCTCATCCGTGGACGACTCCCCGAGTGGATGGGCTCGCCCGTTCGCGCGCCGCTGGACCTCATGCCGACCCCGACCCTCATCGTGGACCTGTCCCCGGATGAAGATGCAATCCTGGCGTCCATGAAACCCAAAGGACGCTACAACGTAAGGCTCGCGCACAGAAAGGGCGTCGAAGTCTCCTGGACGGACAACCCGGATGCGGTGGAAGATTTTTATCTTCTGTTCGAACTTACCTGCCGGCGGCACGACTTCCACGGAGAGCCGAAATCCTTCTTCTTCAACATGCTGCGGACCCTGCGTCCCATGGCGCGGCTCTACTTCGCATCGTACAGGGGCGTGGTCCTTTCCGCCGCGATAGCCGTCTTCTTCGGCGACCGGGCGACATTCCTGCATGGAGGCTCCCTGCCCTTTCTCCGGTCGGCCATGGCGTCGTATGCCCTGCACTGGCGTATAATGCGCGATGCAAAGGCGCTGGGATGCCGTTGTTACGATTTCTTCGGCATAGCGCCTCCCGGCGACCCCGATCATCCGTATGCCCGGTTTTCGCAGTTCAAGCAACGTTTCGGCGGACGCGTCGCGGCGACGGCGGGGGCTCACGACTATTACCTCTACCCGCGGATTGCCGCGCTGTGGGTCCGCAAACTCATGGATATTCAGGAAGGGCCGGGACCGCGCCGGACCGAATTCAATCAAAGGAGGTACTGCAGTGGATAATTCGTTCGGAGTTCTAGCACTCGACCAGATTGCCGGCACCATTTTTTACTGCGTGCTCGGTATCATCCTGTTTGTTCTGGCCTACGTCGTCATCGAAAAGATAAGTCCGTTTTCAGTTCAGAAGGAAATCAGCGAAGATCAGAACATCGCTTTGGGAATCATCATCGGATCGGTGATCATAGGAATATCCATCATCATCGCCGCGGCGGTGCATTGAGGCGATTTGGGCATCCGAATATCCGGAACGCCGCGGTCCCGGCCGTCCCGGGTCTTTCGAACCGGAACCGGGCCGGTCTTCCGATCCTGAACGATCGTTGAATATCATGGGGAGTTCTTCCAGTGGGGTGACGTCATGAAGATTCTTAGCATCAAGTTCAAGAACATAAACGTACTGAGAGGAGAATGGGAGATCGACTTCGACCGGCCTCCCCTGGCGGACGCCGGCCTCTTTGCCGTGGTCGGTCCCAACGGCGCGGGCAAAACCAGCATCCTGGACGCCATCACACTGGCCCTTTACGGCGAGACATCCCGCCTCAGGAACCCCGAAGCCGAGGTCATGAACAGGAAGGCGAACGACGCCCGCGCCGAGGTCGTTTTCTCGGTCGGCGGGAAACTGTACCGCAGTGAATGGTCCCAGCAAAGAACCGACGGCGCGCTGAAGGACCCCGAGATGCGCCTCTTCAGCCTCAACGGCGAAGAAACGATGCTCGACGAGCGGGTGACCAGGGTTCGCGTTCAGGTGGCCGAACTGACCGGGCTCGACTTCAAACGGTTCTGCCGCTCGATCCTCCTTGCCCAGGGGGAATTCTCCGCGTTCCTGAATGCCCTGGAAAGCGAGCGAGCGGAGGTGCTGGAGAAAATCATGGGAAAGGAAGTCGTCGCGGACCTGGAAGAAGCGATCCGCGGCAGGGCGGATGCCGCAAACAAGAAGCTGCTTCGCCTGAAGGAAGCCGCCGCGCAGATTTCGCTCATGGACGAGGCCGGACTCCGGGCGGTGCAAGAATCCCTCGACCGGCTGCAAAAGGAAGCGGAGGAGATGGAAAGACTCCTGGGCGACCTCAAAGCGCGGGAGGAGTGGCACGAACGGATAGAAGCGCTCTCGGCCTCCGATTTCGATGCCGGACAGGCGCTGGCGGAGGCGCAGACCCGCTACATCGAGGCCCAATCCGAATTCGACCGGACGGAGCGGGCCAGGAAAGCCCTGCCTTTCGAGGAAGACCTGGCAGCCTTTGACGGGCTGAGCGCCGAGAAAGAAACCGCATCGGAAGAATTGAACCGGACCGGGGCGGATATTCAGTCTCACCTGGAGCGGATCGCGGACCTGGAAGAACAACTCCGGCGCAACGCGTCGGACCTGGAGCGCGTCCGGCTCCGACTCGAAGAGCGTGGCGAAGAGATGGGGGACGTCATCCGCCGCGACAAGGAAATCGCCGAAGCGAACGGGCAGTTCATGGAAGCGGTGTCCCGGTATGAAGAAGTCGAGCGTCGGCGGAAGGAGAAAATTCAGCAGCAATCCGACATCGATAGCGAAATTGCCGAAACCGGAACGAACCGGAAGGAACTTGAACAGTGGATTGAAGACAATGAATCGAACAGCCGCATCGAAGCCGACATTCCCGCCATGGAAGGGGGACTGACACGGCTCGCCGAACTGCGGCGCAAAATGGACGAACACCACACCTGGGAATCCGCCGCCGACAATGCGCTACGGCGCGCGGCGGGCAACCTGGAGCAGGCCGACCGAAAAGTCGAGAAAGCGCGCGCAAAGGCGGAAAAGCACGCCGCTCGAAAAGACGCGCGAGACCGGCGCATTGCGGAATTGCTCGAAGACGATACGCTCGAATCCCTGACCGCTCGCTGCGAGGAAGAAATCACCGGGTTGGACGCCTGCAAGGGGCTCGAACGCATCGCCAAAAAGTACCGCAAGCTGGACGGCGGTGACGACGTTCTCGGAGCCATGGCGCGGCTGGAAGGGGAAAGGGAAACCCTGGTTCGCTCCCTGGCCGCGGAACGGGAACGCCTTGTCCGGATGGAAAAGGATGCCCCATGGACCGAGATCGTGAAGAGGCTGGCTCCGGACCGCTCACTGCTCAACCCCGGCGGCCCCTGCCCCCTGTGCGGCGCGACGGACCATCCATTCGTGGAGAACGGCCCGCCGGACACCGGAGAATCCGACCGTGAACTCGAATCGCAACGGAGCAGGGTTGACGCCTTGAGGAAAGAGCTCGAGGACGTGGATGGCAAAATCGCGCAGATCCGAGACAAAGTCGAAACAATCCGCTCCCTCGATGAGGATTGGGCTGCGGCCCGCGCTCAGGCCGGCGTCGACTGGCCCCTCTCCACGCCGGATTTCGTTCGGGATGAAATGCGGTCCCGCAAAGCGGAAATCCGGCGGATCAAGGCCCGCATACGTTCCGTCCGTTGGCATGGCTGGATTGCCGGGTGGTGGGACCGCGCTCTTCTCAAGAGCCGGGAGAGGCTCTCCATCGAGGAGGAGAACAGGAATGCTCTGCGGGAAGAGCATGCATCCCATCGGAAGACGGTGGACAATTTTGAAAATGAACTGAAGAGCCTCCGGGATGCGGAGGAAGAAATCAAGAGAGACCTGCTGGTTCTCCTGGCCGTCTACGGCGAGCAACTGCCGGAACCGGGGAGGGAGATGAGCCTGGTTCAGCGGTTGAAGGAACGCGGAGAGAGCTACCGCCGCCGGTCACGGGAAATCGAGATGCTCGCGGAGCGGGTGGTCGAACTGGAGAACCGGAAGACGACGCTTCCGGGAGAGATCGAGGAACTGCAGGCCCAGGTCGATGCGCTGGGGACGGAAGTCCAGGCCATACAAGACAGGCTGGCGGCGCTCAAAACCGAGCGGGAGAACCTCTTCGGAGACCTGGACCCGGTTCGCGAGCAGCAGTCCATGCAGGAAGCGATTGCGTCACTGGAGGCGGAAAGCGCGGCCGTCGGGCAGGAACTGGAAGCTCTCCAGCGTGCGCTGGAGGAATTGCGGGCCGCTCTGCCGGGTCTGGAGGATCGCGCGCGCAAGGCGGCCGCGGCGGCGGAAGCGGCCGAACGGGAACTCACGGAAAAGGCGGTTTCGGCGGGGCTCGAATCCATCGATGAGATCAGGGAGTACCTGGAGGATGTCGAGGAGCTTGAAGCCATAGAAAGGCGTTGGCAGGATGCCGAAGACATTCTCGCCGAGGCGCGGCTCCGCTGTGAGGAGACCAGGAACGAACTGGAGGCGGCCCGTTCGGAGGTCCCGGCAGGCGAGCACGCGCAGGGTGATGGAGAATCCGGCGAAACCGTGGATATGGTGCGGACCGGGATCGGGGAGGCTGAGGCGCGCCGCGATGCTCTGCAAAACGAGATGGATGCCGCAAACGGGCTTTTGAAGAGGCAGCGCGACCTCGCGGCCGAGTACGGCGGATTGCTCCGGGCCATCGAAGAGCAGGAGAAGGTCTGCGCCCGCGCAAGCGCGGAACAAAGCGTTCTGCAGTCGCACGACACCGCCGAGGTCAACAGGAGACTCCAGCGGCTCATGCTGGAAAACCTTTTGGAGCGAACCAACCGGCATCTCGAAATGCTGAGCGGACGCTACTGCCTGCGACCGCTCCCGGAAGACGGGCTGGGTCTGCTCATCGAGGACAGTCTGCAGGAAAAGGAGCGCAGGTCCGTCCACACGCTCTCCGGAGGCGAGTCCTTCCTCGTGAGCCTGTGCCTGGCGCTGGGGCTGTCGGACCTGGCGAGCAGGGACCGTAAAATCGAATCTCTCTTCCTGGACGAGGGTTTCGGAAGCCTGGACGACGAAATGCTCTACAAGGTGATTGCAGCGCTCAAGGGACTGCAGGCGACGGGCAAGATGGTGGGCATCATATCGCACATCAAGCGCCTGGCGGCTGAAATCCCCGTCCGCATCCAGGTGGAAAGGGAAGGCGGAGATACGAGCCGAATCACGGTGACGGCGTAAGCGGACACCGGCGGACCCGGAATGCATCCGCCGCCCGTGCAAGTCCATCACTGCCTGCGGCGCGGTCGGGAGACCGCGCCGCAAGCGCAATCGCAGATCTCCCGACCTCCCCACCGTCAGCGACGCAAACGAAACCCGCCCCGATGCATCATTCCCGAGAAATCAATACCGCACCTGTCGAATTATCGGCATTTTGTGCTTATATTTTGATCATATCCAACGGAATGAGCGGTCATAACCCATAATAGATAATTGAATTCGGTCAAGGAGAAACACCATGTACTTTGAGAATAAATTCGATTGTTCCGCATGCGGCTATGACTTCGAACGAGAAGACACGCTGGATGACTGCAAGAGATGCCATGAATCCTTTTGCGAGGAATGCCTGGACGACGGGAACAACTGCTCGCCCTGTGTGGAATAGACCAGCATGAGATGAAGCCCATCCCCGGATATCCGTAAAATCCATGGAGAGGATATCCGGGGATACGCCGGTTATTGCGGGTACTCCGCCGTCATGGCGCCATCAGCACAAGAGTTGCCTCAATCTCGCCAACTCGCCGTCGGACAGCGGCGCGGGGCATCGGTTCGCAAGGACCTGGGAGTAGAAGAGGGTATGGGCCGCATGCTCCAGCTTCTCGAGCCTCAGGTACGCCTGTTTGACGCTGTCTCCCATCGTAAGCGAACCATGCCGCTCCAGGAGAACCGCCTGGTGTTTTTCGACGAACGGTGCGACGGAACCGGGAACTTCCTCGGTGGTCGGGGTGGCGTAGGGGGCCGTGGGGACAGCGCCGATCGTCAGCCACACCTCCGGGAGGGCTTCGGCGAGAAACGGCATGCCGGCAAGAGTGAAAGCGGTCAGGAGCGGGGGATGGGCATGCACCACCGCCTGTACGTCCGGGCGCATCCGATACACGAGGAGGTGCAGTCGAATTTCACTGGAAGGCTTGCCCCTGCCGGCGATTACCTTGCCTTCCAGGTCCATGAGGAGAAGGTCCACGGGGTTGAGTTCTCCTTTGGGGACCCCGCTGGGTGTCAGGAGCATTCTATCCGGCCCGACGCGGCAGCTCACATTTCCATCCGTCGCCGCAATCAATCCCTTGTTTTCCATCCTGCGGCAAACGTTGACTATCTCCGTGCGATAACCGAGTTCCTCTCTCATGAAAGATCCTTGTTGTATAAAGTAAGCGCCTGAACCGAACACACCGGGACCGCGTATCTCCGGGTCGCAACGGACGCAGTGCGGTGCTGCGAGTGTTCCGCAACGATTCCGATGCATCACGCCGATGGAAAGCCCGGCTTGCTTTTTGCCTCATGTGTGATACATGTAAAAGTTGGGTGTTCGGATTCAAAATCCGGGTTTTGAGTATAAACCACGGCGTTTCGCTCGTAAATAAATATGTAGCAATGATGGCAATTTGACCTGTAATGGAATGGGATTGCAGCTTTTTCCACTCACCGGGGGGCATTCGACCATATGATCAAATGGTTTAAGAGAAAGAAGAAGGACAAGACCGATATCGCGGACAGCGGGACCGATGGTGTCGAGGCGCGGCGCGAAGGTGAAGCCGGCGCCGCGGAGTCGGAGGATGGAGGAACGGATGTGGGGATGTCCCCGTTTTCCGGGGAGGAGCATGCCCCGCCGGATGCCCGGACAGGGGCGGCCGCAGCCGATACGGATGCGGGGGTAGCCGTACCGGAAGCCGAGGAAGCCCTGGAAGCGGGCATATACCAGGATGTGGTCTCGCATATCGAGGCGATCGAGGACCGGCTCGATGAAGAAGTCCGGGAAGTCCCGGAGGAGGAAGAGCGGGAGAAGCGGCGCTTTTTCAAGAGGCTGCGGGAGCGGATGCAGAAGACCCGCGAGCACTTCACGGACCGGGTGGACCGTTTGGTCCTGGGGAAGAAGGTCATCGATGCCGACCTCATGGACAACCTGGAGGAGATCATGATCACCTCCGACCTCGGGGTGCGCACGACGCAGTTGCTTCTCGGGCGAGTGTCCGAAAAGGTCAAGCGCAAGGAACTCAGCGACCCGCACAAGCTTCGGGGACAGCTTCGGGATGAAACGCGGGAAATCGTGGACGTCCCGTCGCATCCCTGGGACCCGAGGGCGAAGCGGCCCTTCGTGATAATGGTCATCGGCGTCAATGGAGTGGGAAAGACCACGACCACCGGCAAACTGGCCCATAAGCTGAAGCTCTCGGGGCTCAACGTGATGCTGGTGGCGGCGGACACCTTCCGGGCCGCGGCCATGGAGCAGTTGACTCTCTGGGGAGAACGGGCCGGAGTGCCGGTCATCCGGCAGAAGAGCGGCTCCGATCCTTCGGCGGTCGCCTTCGACGGCATGGAAGCGGCCCTTGCGCGCGATGCGGATGTCGTTTTGCTGGATACGGCGGGCCGCATGCACACCAAGGTGAACCTCATGGAGGAACTGAAGAAGATTCAGCGGGTCATCAAGAAGAAAATCCCCGACGCCCCCCACGAGGTGCTGCTCGTGCTCGACGCCACCACCGGGCAGAACGCTCTCTCCCAGGCGCGCATGTTCAAGGACGAACTCGGCATTACCGGCCTCATCCTCACCAAACTCGACGGGACCGCCAGGGGTGGAGTCGTCGTCTCCATCTGCGATGAACTCGAGGTGCCCGTGCGTTACATCGGCATCGGGGAATCCATGGAGGACCTGCGCCCCTTCGACCCCGAGGAGTTTACCCGGGCGTTGTTCTAAACCACCGTACCACGCCATGCGGCCGGGTTCCCGCGCGTTTCCTCGCTCCGGCGTTGGATCATCGGGAACCCGGCCTGCGGGCCCCATGGGATTCGCCTCGTAAGACTCCTGCAAATGCGGCAATCCCCTTCACTTCGCGCGTTATATCCACCGACACAATCCTGAAAACGAAATTTCCTATTTCCTTCACATCCCGCACACCTGAATGCCACATCATTCGTCTATAAACGTTTCCTGATAAAACAGCCGTTATCCCTTCCATCCGTTTTCGGAAGATGCATCAGTCAATGATTCTGACTGTGGAGGTGCGCATTGTCGGACACACTGTTCGTGGATACTGAGCCGGTCGTATCGGATTCGGGCAATGGGTGGCTCCTGCCGCCGAATCCGGGAAAAATCTCAGGGATGGTCCTGAAGAGATTCTTCCGCTTCGAGAAGTTCAATGAGCTGTATCATAAGGTAATGTCCGGCCAGGCGGACAAATCGTTCCCGGACAGAGTTCTCGACGGACTCGACATCCGCTACGACATTTCCGAAATGGACCGGTCCCGAATCCCCACCAAGGGCCCTACCATCGTGGTGGCCAACCACCCCTTCGGCGCTGTCGAAGGGCTCATCCTCGGGTCGGTTCTCCTGTCGGTAAGACCCGACGCCAAGATCATGGCCAACCACCTGCTAAGATATATCGATATTGCGGAACTGCAGGAGCTTTTCATCCATGTGAACCCTTTTGGCGGCGCGGGCGCCGTGAAATCCAACATCGGCCCGATCAAGAAGGCCATCGGACTGGTCAGGGCAGGCGGAATGCTGGGGGTTTTCCCCGCGGGCGAAGTATCGCACCTGCACCTGCGCCGACGGGCAGTCGTCGATCCGGTGTGGAGCGAAACGGTTGCACGCATCATCAGGAGAACAAAGGCCGTAGTGCTTCCCGTATATTTTGAGGGTTCCAACAGTCTTCTCTTCCATGCGCTCGGGCTGTTGCACCCTCGCCTGCGAACGGTTCTTCTCCCGAGGGAGATGCTGAACAAGCAGGGATCGACCGTCAGGATGCGAGTGGGAAGAGCCATTCCCTTCGAGAAGGTCGATCGATTCGGAGACGATCGCGGCATGCTGGAGTACATACGCTTCAGGACTTCTATGCTTCGGGACGGACAGGCTCCCGGCAAACGGCGCTTCCACGCATCCCGGCTGCAATCTCCCATTGCGGCCGAGCAGCCGAAGGACGTCGTGACCCGCGAAGTCCGGGCGCTGCCGGCGGAACAGACGCTGGTCGATACGGAGGAGTTCGCGGTCATCATGGCGAATGCCGGCCAGATCCCGCACACGCTGGCGGAAATCGGGAGACTCAGGGAGATCACGTTCCGGGATGTGAACGAGGGGACGGGGAACAGCCGCGATGTGGACCACTTCGACGAACACTACCTGCAGCTCTTCCTATGGAACAAGGAAAGCAGCCAGGTCGCCGGCGGCTACAGGCTCGGCTTGACCGACCTGATCCTGTCCCGCCACGGAAAGGACGGCCTCTACACCAATACTCTTTTCAACCTGAAGACCGAACTGCTGGAGCGGATTTCCCCCGCCGTCGAACTGGGCAGGTCCTTCGTGCGTCCGGAATATCAGAAGACCTATCAACCCCTGCTGCTCCTGTGGAAGGGAATAGGACGTTTCATCGCCTGCAATCCGCGGTACAAGCTGCTCTTTGGACCTGTCAGCATAAGCAGCCACTACCATGCGATTTCAAGGGAGCTGATGGT
>CAYOVG010000173.1:0-14189 GCA_964407285.1 uncultured Syntrophobacteraceae bacterium | reverse complement strand
GGTTCCCACTCCTGCCGCGCACAGGCGCCGCCGGCCTTCAACACCCGATGCAACGCCGACCAAAAGAAGAAGCCCGTTCGTATGGGGATGGTCAGTCCCCTCTCTATCTCAGGCGGAAGAGAGGGGACTGACCACCTTACGTTCTTACGTCAGCCCATCAGCGCGTATGCGCGGGAGACCAGGAACCGGATAATGCGCACGGTTCTTGACGGGAAACGCGCCGTAACTCCACAGAAAAACCGCGCCGCCCGCCCTGCCGAAGATCTCCACAGCCACGACCGAAAGCCTCCGAATCCACATTTCACGGCCAATCCCGAGCGCCGCAATTCCTCTTTGCCGCTAACGCATCAACCCTGCTGCATCGGAATGATGACCATCGTCACCCGCCGGTTCATCTGCTTTCCGGAATCCGTGTTGTTGGGGGCAATGGGACGCGTGGCGCCGTACCCAACGGTTTGAATCCGGGCGGGAGCCACCCCCCTGGCCATAAGGGCATTGGCCACGGCCTGAGCCCGCTGTTCGGACAACTGCTGGTTGGACTGGGGACTACCGGTGGCGTCCGTATGGCCTTCCACACGGATATAGGTCTGAGGGTACTGGTTCATTACGGTGGCGGCACGTTCGAGGTCTTCATACGCACCGGGGCTGAGGTTGGCCGATCCGGTGGAAAACAGGTAGTCGGACTTGAGATTGACCATGATATTGTCCTGCTGACGCTGGACGCTGACCATATTGGCGGCTTGCCTGCTGGCAGCGAAGGATTGCTGCAGCGCTGCTTCCTGCTTGTCCATGTAGTTGCCGATCATGCCGCCGGCAAGGCCGCCGGCCACGGCTCCCGCACCCATTCCTATCAGGGTGGATGTAGTGTCTCTGCCGATAGCCTGGCCGAGCCCGGCGCCGACCGCCGCGCCGACTCCGGCCCCGATGCCGGTTCCACTCTGGGTGCGGTTCATGGGGCCCGCACAGGCGGAAATCGAAAATACCAAAGCAAATCCTAGAACCAAAACGCTTTTGTTCACCTGCAACCTTCCTTTCTTGTCTTCAAATCTCGGATACTGACCGTTCATGCTACAATATAGCTGATAAGCTCCTCGTTTTCAATTTAAGGCGGCAATCGGGCGGACACAAAGACGAAGCGCGAAGGTGGAGCGGCGGCGGAAAGCTCCCGAGAACCATTCCGTAAAATTGCGCCCTCCGGTGTAGACCCTCCGGCACTGCCCAACGTCATAAGAGGCAAAGGACAGATTCCGCGGGCTGCCGCATGCGGTGTGGGGGAGGCCGGACCGGCCGCGGGAAGCTGCCTTTCGATCATAAATGCCGGGAAGGAGGTCGAGCCGGAATCCGGCGGCGATGCTCTTCCCGGCAAAGGGGATTCGGACCAGGCAAAGAGGGTGAGGCGATTTTTATGAATACTCGATCCACACAAGCCGTCCCGATGTTCCCGGGGCCGCTCCCGGAAATATCGTAAGGCGGACCTGGTGGAACAGGACCGGTGTGGGCAGACTTGGTGAGGGATTCATGAAGCAGGCAGAGATGCTGGAGTCGGACCCGTTGCAGTCCGAAGATCCTCTTCCGTCTCAGGAAGCGACGGCTATTGCGCCCCTCGTGGCCGGTACATTGACGGGCGACAATGTCGCCTTCGAGCGGCTGGTCGCCATGTATCACGAGGAGATTTTTCGCATGGCGTACTACCGTACCCGCTCGCGCATGGACGCGGAAGACCTTACTCAGGATGTATTCCTGCAGGCATTCAAGAGTCTGGACAGTCTCAGGGATGCCGGGAAATTCCGCCCCTGGCTTTACAGAATAGCCGTCAATCGGGTCAATGATTTCCTGAGGAAAAAGAGATTCCTGGCTTTTTTCGGAGTTTCCACGGGAAGCGACGACTTCGAGGACGGGACGGGACCGGAAATGTCCGACACCCGGACGCACCAGGATCCCGAAGCCCTCGACGGGCTCATCAAGCAGGAGTTCTGGACGCACGTCAAGTGGCTTTCGGAGCGGCTGTCACGCTGGGAGCGGGAGGTATTCTTCCTCAGGTTCCTGGATCAACTGACCATCGGCGAGATAGCTCAAGCGCTGAACAAGAGTGAGAGCACCGTAAAAACGCTTCTTCACAGGGCGCTCAAGAAGTTCAGGCAAGACGCGGTACTACTGGAAATATTGCAGGGAGAACAGCCATGACGGACCGAAAATCGGCTCACATGATCGATCATGCGGATGAAGACCAGATCCTTCGATCCCTGGTGGATGAAACGGGTCTGCCTTCCGAAGTGAGGGAGCATCTCCGGAGTTGTCCCACATGCATGGCCGGGCGGGAGCGGATGGAAGCCCGTCTGGCTAGGCTGGCAAGCCTGGCGAGGCATTATTCCCCAAAGCCGGAAAGGAAGGTGCTGCTTCCGGAAACGGGCGCGCCGCAACATGGAGGATGGTTTCGCCGATGGCGGCTCCATCCGGGGTGGCTCCCCGACCGGCTTGATTTCAAAATGTTGGGTACTGCCATGGCGGCGGTTTTGGTAGCCTTTTCATCCTTACTGCTGGTCGGGACGCTGCCGGAAGGCGGGAACGGCTTGACCGGGCTCACGAAGGAAATGAACGAAGATTATCAGTTGATGACGGAGGTGGGCGTACTCGAGGAAAATCCCCTTCCGGATGTTTACATCTCGATTGCCGGGGGAGATGATCCGGGGTCTGCCGAGGACCTTGACTCCGTCACTCCGTCGCCGTTTCCCGGTGATGATTCCACGTCTCAAAGCAATGATCAAAGCAACAACAAGGACAGCGATAATGACGATGATGAAAGGAGAAAACTAAAATGCTGAATCTGTCGATGAAGCTTTTCATGTGCGCGTTGATGTTTCTATGGGTCGCCGCCCCGTCCGACTCCAGGGCCGACAGGCTCCCTCCGGGCAAATGGTGGCAGATGCCGCAGGTTTCGGAGAAACTCAATCTTTCTCCCGAACAGAAGAAGACACTGGACGAGCTTTTCACGAACAATCGCAGCAAGCTCTCGGACCTCAGATCCGACCTGAAGAAGGGGCGGTCGGAACTGGAAAGCGCGATGGCTAAGGACCCCCTGGACGAAGCAGCGGTTATGGAACAATTCAAGAAACTGGAGGCTACCAGGACCAATATCGCAACCGAGCGGTTCCAGTTCATTTTGCAGGTAAGGAAACTCCTCGGCGCCGAACGCTTCCAGACTTTGAAAACACTTATCAAGGAACATCGGAAGAAGGGAGGAGACGGACCACCCAACCGTCGTGACAGGCGAGGTCCGAAACCCGGTCACCACGATCCCGACGAGGAACCCGGACCGGATTCTCCCGACGCCCCCCGGGAGTAACTGAACCTTTTCCGGTTCCGACCCGCGCGAGCGGCGCGAGCGCGCCCGCTCCGCGCACGAACCATGGGGACCGGCTCATCGGAGCGAAGGACCCGCGGTTCTTCCGGCCGCCGGGTACTGCCCGGCGGCCGGTTTCGTCATGTACGGCCATCTTCTTCAGCAAATTTCCGTTGCGACTTCGGCCACGTACTGTAGCGACTCCACGGAACCCCCGTAAAATCCTGCCGAAATCCTTCGCACTCCATCGCCCTGTCGCGGTTGAAAGCCGAGGCCGTCTGAAAACCTGGAGTCCTCCGAATATCCGTCGTTTGATTTCCACCCTCCGCTCCCGGTATCCGGCTTTCACCCCGGAGCTATTGTTGAACCGGATTCGATACGTTATAGTAACGGCTCAGAGTTCAAGTTCATTCCGATTGGCCGCGGAAAGCCGGGAATATGCGGGTTCCGGCATGAAAGGCAGGAAGGATACCCATGGAAAACGAGCACAGGCAAAGACTTAGAAATCGTCTTACGCCCATACACCTGTACAAAATTACCCCCAAGACGAACTGCGGGGAGTGCGGTTACCCGGCCTGCCTGGCTTTTGCGAGCCATGTCGCCGTCGGACTGGGGAACATGGATGCCTGTCCCTACCTGGACCCGAAGGAGAAGGAGCAGTTTCGCGACCAGCTTACGGACCAGCACCAGCGCGGCATCGGGCTCAAGCAGGAGAGCTTCGAAAAGGCGCTGAACCACCTCCGGGGGGAGATCCTCAAGTGGGATTTCCGGACCATTGCGGACAGCCTGGGCGGAGTTTGCATGGAATCCGGCGGAAAGCCGGCCCTCGAACTGTCGTACTTCGGCCGGGGGGTCAAGGTTACGCATGACGACATTGTTTCAACCTCGGGAGAGGAGTTCAACCCCTGGGAAAAAATCCTGCTCTACAATTATGTCATCGGTGGAGCCACCACGCCGTCCGGCAACTGGGTGGGGATGGAAAGCCTTCCCAATTCGGTTTCCAAGATAAAAAGTCTGCGAGCGCATTGTGAGGAGAAACTCGCCGCCGCGTTTGCCGGAAAGATCCATCTGCTTCCCGCCGCTACCGCCGGGTTGAACGGCAGGGACATATCGGAAGGCGAGGATGCGGATTTTGCAGCGGAGTTTTCCGTTCTGCCGCGGCTTTCCATCCGGGTGCTGTGGTGGGATGAAGACACCGCGGAGGACTTCCCGGCGAGGACGAAATTTGTGTTCGATTCCAGGGTATTGCAGGTGCTGGACCTGGAATCCCTGATCTTTGCGTGCGAACAACTTACGGACCGCCTGCTCGATGCGGCCGGGGATTAAATTAAAATGTTTTGACAGATGGGGTAGCAGACGGATAGAATGGTGTAATAGGGGAGATGTAAATATCGGATGGCGCTTATGGAGTGGGGAAGGGGAATCAGACATCATGTCTAAAGATCTTTATGCGGATGCCGGAGTAGATCTGGATAAGGCCAATGAGCTGGTCAAACGCATCAGGCCTCTGGTGCGCACAACATTTCATAGCGGGGTCATCACGGATATCGGCGGTTTCGGTGGACTATACAGCTTCGACTGTACCGAGTTGAAGCATCCCGTTTTCGTTTCCTCCACCGATGGAGTGGGCACCAAGCTCAAAATAGCCACCATGGCGAACCGGCATAACACCGTCGGCATAGACCTGGTCGCCATGTCCGTGAACGATATAGTCGTTCAAGGCGCCCGGCCGCTGTTTTTCCTCGACTATCTGGCCTTGGGCAAGATCGACCTGGACCTGGTGGAACAGATCATTTCCGGCATGGTGGCGGGATGCAAGGAAGCGAACTGTTCCCTGATAGGAGGCGAAACGGCCGAAATGCCCGACTTCTACGGGGAGGGCGAGTACGACATGGCCGGTTTCGCCGTGGGCCTGATCGACAACAACCAGATCATAGACGGGTCCACCATACGGGTGGGCAACAGCATCGTCGGCCTGGCTTCCAGCGGACTCCACTCCAACGGCTTCAGCCTGGTCCGTAAAATCATCTTCGATCGCCTCCAGATGAAGCCGGACAGCATGATCGAAGGGTGCAACCGCACGGTGGCCGAGGAACTGCTCGAACCGACCCGGATCTATGTGGAGCCGATCCTTCGGCTGTTGCGGCAATTCAAGATTGCGGGCATGGCCCACATTACGGGCGGGGGTTTCTACGACAACATAGCCCGGATTCTACCCAAAGCGTGCAGCGCAACGATCGTGTCCAATTCCTGGGATGTGCCGCCCATCTTCCAGTTTCTCCAGGAAAGAGGCAACGTGCCCTGGGACGAGATGTACCGTGTCTTCAACTCCGGCATCGGTTATGTGCTGGTGATGGAATCGAAGGATACGGATGAAATCATCCAGAGGCTGCGGGCGATGGAGTTGAAGGCCTTCCGGATAGGGGAAATCACCGCGAGGGAGGAAAACGCGCCGTCGGTGCGGATCGTGAGTGGTTGAGCGGAGGCGGGAGTGTCGCGCGCCGTTCCCGTCAAGGTGGTTTCAACTGGTTGCTTTTCATTTTTCGCTCGCTTTCGGAAGCCATGCATACCATCAACAACGAAAAAATTCGGGCAATAACGGACCACCTGTCCTCTTACCTCCACGGGAAGGAAAAAGCGCTTCGGCTCGCCCTGATATGTTTTTTCTCGAGGGGCCATCTTCTTGTCGAGGACCTTCCCGGCCTCGGCAAGACGACTCTCGCCATCGCCATTGCAAAAATACTTGGACTCACCTTCGGTAGAATCCAGTGCACCAGCGATCTTCTTCCCTCCGACATCACGGGACTCTCCATCTACAACAAGAACACGTCGGCGTTCGAGTTCCAGCCGGGTCCCATCTTCAGTAATTTCGTCCTCGTGGACGAAATCAA
Organism: uncultured Syntrophobacteraceae bacterium; assembly: GCA_964407285.1. GTDB lineage: Bacteria > Desulfobacterota > Syntrophobacteria > Syntrophobacterales > Syntrophobacteraceae > CAYOVG01. The sequence goes on along the minus strand of CAYOVG010000173.1, from coordinate 7,958 downwards.
CCGGGCCACTCCCAAGACCCAGAGCGCGCTCCTGGAAGCCATGGGAGAGAAGCAGGTGACCATCGAAGGAAGGACCTATGAACTTCCTCGTCCCTTCTTCGTAATCGCCACGCAGAACCCGATCGAGCAGTTCGGCACTTTCCCGTTGCCGGAATCCCAACTGGACCGCTTCATGCTGAAGATCAGCATAGGATATCCCGCGAGAGCCGCGGAGAAGGAAATCCTCAGGGGGGGAAGCAGGCGCAAGGACATCTACTCCATCAAACCGATAATGGACCGGGAGGAAGTCGTGGCCCTCCAGGACAGCATCCGGAAGGATATCGTCACCTCCGACAAAATCCTGGACTACATCCTCAACGTGATCGAAAAGACGAGGACGAGCAAGTACCTGGCCGCAGGCCTCTCGACCCGCGGCGCTCTCGCCCTGATCCATACGGCGAGGACCAACGCCTGTTTCAAAGGCAGGGATTTCGTCGTTCCGGAAAACATCAAGGAACTTGCGGAATACGTCATCCCGCACCGGGTGCTGTTCAAAGAGGAATACGAGAACCTCAATAAGACGGAGGTCATAAAATCGCTGCTGGAAGAAGTCGAACTCCCGGTGTAATATCGATCAACAAAGCGGGCTGGCTATATATTTTCGTCACGATCGCCACGGGTCTCGCCGCCGTCAATACGGGGAACAACCTCGTCTACATCATCGTGTCGGCTCTCCTCAGTTACATGCTCATTTCCGGCATTTTCGGCCGTAAAAATATCTACAGCGTCGACGTTGACATCGAGTTTCCGGAGGAAGTATTCGCCAACAGGAGCGTTCCGGCCATCATACGGGTCACCAACAGGAGCAGGCTGCTGCCCCTCTTCTTGATCGAGGTCTCGACGGGCGAGGAGTGCGTCCTCTTCCCCTACGTGGAGGCCGGATCATGCGCTACCCGCTCCTTCAATGTCCGCTACCCCGGGAGAGGCAGGCGCCGCAGCGAGGGCGTGGAGATATCTTCCGTATTCCCCTTCAATTTCTTCCGAAGGCGCAGATATATCAAAAAAGAAATCGAAATCATCGTACTACCCGAACCGATCAAATGCGCCTGGACTTCCCCTCGCGACAGGCGCAACAGGCACAAGGGAAGCGAACAGTCCAATATCCCCGGATTCGATTCGGACATCATCTCCATACGGGATTACATTCCCGGAGACCCCGTGCGGTACATAAGCTGGAAATCCACCGCCAAGACGGGCCGGCTGAAGACCAGGGAATTGTCTTCCATCGAAGACCGGCATGTTATAATCGACTTCGATAAGGCGGACAAACGGGGCCTGGAATACAGGATTTCCTGCGCCACGTTCGTTATATTGAACCTTATGCGCTCCGGGATTCCAGTCGGTCTCATCATGGCCGGCAAAAAGTATAAGCCCGGCATATCGAACTCCCATCGAATGAACATGCTGAAGGACCTGGCTCTTTATGATCAGGGTTAGCGTTCTCCTCAACAGCTTGACCTACTGCAGCGCCGCCGTCTCCTACATTTCCGTGGCGAAATATTTGAACGGCTTCTATGCAGGCGCTTTCATACCCTTTCTGCTTCTCGCCATTCGTCTCGACCACCGAAGGACGGTCAAGATAGGGAGATGGGTCTTCAACTTCGTGTCGATTTCCGTCCTCCTGATATCCGTCTCCCGGATAACCGCGGATTTCCTCGTCGAACCGATAGTGGAAGCCATCTTATCCCTCGTGGTCGTGAAGCTCCTCGATGTCAAGGAATTCCGAGACTACATGCAGATCTACGCCCTGTGCATGTTCCTGCTCGTGGGTTCGACGCTCATGTCTTTCAGTTCCGTCTTCGTGGTCTATTTTTCCTTGCTGCTCGTTTTTCTTACGGTATCGCTGATCCTGTTGGCGCATTTCGCAAGGGACCCCGAAATGACGATAAGCCGCAGGGCGCTCGGACGGGTCATGCAGATCTCCATCCTGATCTGCGCCGTTGCGATCCCGTCGAGTCTCCTGTTTTTCATCATTTTGCCCAGGACCAGTTACCCGCTGTTCAATTTCCTGAACAGGAAGGGCATTGCGCAATCCGGCTTTACCGACAACGTGGAACTGGGGAAGATATCGGAAATCCAGGAGGACCGGCATGCGGTCTTCCGCGCACAGATGGACAGAGTGAGGGAAGAAGACCTGTACTGGCGGGGGCTCGTGCTGGACAGCTTCGACGGCCGCTCCTGGAAAAGCGACAAAGACGGAGAGGATATCGACCGCGGACCCGGCGCTTTCGGCAACGCCTCCGGCGCGGGCGACGCCGGTAAAGCGATTCAACAGACCATCTTCCTGGAACCATACGGCAAGGAGTACCTGTTCGCGCTCGACCGGCCGGCGCACGTCGCGGCAAAGAATGTGCGACGACTGGCCGGGATGACGTTCGCCTCACGGGATGAAATCTTCAACACGATCAGGTACACGGCGATTTCCGTAATGTCTCCGGTGCTTCCGGAGCAACTGGAAGACAACGACACATACCTGGCTCTTCCGGCCGGTTTCGCGCCCCGAATCAGGAAGCTTGCGGAAAGCATGTCGGACGGCAAGGATACGGCTCTGGCGGCGGAGACGTTTTTCAGGTTCCTACGCGACGGGGATTTCAAGTATTCTCTCGAAGGTCTTCCCGTAAACGACAACGCGCTGGAGGAGTTCGTCCTCGACCATCGGCGCGGCAACTGTGAGTACTTCGCTTCCGCGCTCGCCGTTATGCTCAGAATGACGGGCATCCCGGCACGGTTGGTGGGAGGCTACAGAGGCGGCTACTACAACGAAGCCGGGCGCTACTACCTCCTGCTCCAGAACAACGCTCACGTGTGGGTGGAAGCCCACGTGCGGGACATCGGATGGGTGAGGCTCGATCCCACCCCTCCCCTGCCCATGAACGCTTCGTTGCAGATGGACAGCAGCTTCCTCATAAGGCTGCGGGTATTCCTCGACACCTTCAACTACTACTGGAACAAACTCATCATAGAGTACGACTTCAGAAGCCAGATCGCTCTATTCAAGAAGATCCGGTCCACTCTGGCGAAGCCGGGCCTGCACCTGAACGTGGATAGGGAGCGGGCCGCTCGGGGCCTGGGAGTCGCCGCGGCGGTCATGCTTGCGGCGTTCGGCCTCTATCAAGCGTACCGCTACAGGAAAAGGCGGACCAATGTACTTATCGCCGCTTTCTTTTCCAGGATGAACAGGCGCGGGTACAAAAGGGAGAGAAACGAAGGCCTCGAGGAATTCGCCGCCAGGATCGAGGACGGCGAACTGCGGGAGAAGGCGTCGAGGTTCGTGCTGGAATTCGAGAGCGTGTACTATAAGGATGGCGAATTTTCGAGGGAAACCGTCCGGCGGCTCGAACAAAGCATAGCGGACTTGTAGGGCGTGATCGCGGGTGTGGGACCGGACCGTTTCGTGGGTGATTTTCACGCCGCCACCCACGAAACGGTCCGGTCCCACGCAACCTCGTCGACGAGGCCTTGTTCCGGGATTCTACTTGCCCAGCCCGATCCCTTCCTTGAAGGCGTCCAGGCCGATTTCGTCGATCACCCGTCCCAACCGTTTGGCCTTTCCCTGCAGCCGGTACCACTCCACTATGACGTCTACCAGGGCCAGCGCCTGCTCGTCGTTCAGTCCATCCGCAAGAACATCGGCCAGGCGGGGCTTCAAACCCGAGACGAAACCTCCGGCCAACACTCTCCACCCCTTGCCCATTCCCACCAGGCCGACATCTTTGATGGAAGACTCCGAACAGTTATTGGGACATCCCGATACTCCCATCTTGAACTTGTACGGCAACTCGTGGCCATGGTACTTCTCGTCCAGCTTGAGGCCGACTCCGACGGCATCCTGCATCCCGATGCGGCAGAACGTGGTGCCGGGGCAAATCTTGATCGAGCGCACGCACAGGCCGATAGCCGCGCCGGGCGAAAGCCCCAGGTCCTGCCAGAGCCGGTCGAGGTCTTCCGCACGAACCCCCACCACGGCGAAGCGTTCCGCCGACGTGAGCTTTATGGCCTTTGCGCCGTACTTTTCAGCCACATCGGCCAGCTTGCGCAGCAGATTGAAGTCGGTGATAATGCCTCCGGGGATGTGCGGGGCAACAGCGTAGAGTTCTCTGTCTCTTTGTAGAATAGCGCCCTTTTCCAAAAGATCGTCCGCCATCTGATATCTCCATTCTCTCCATCGCAATTTACAGGAAACGAATTGTCACGTTTTCGTTAAACCACCATGGGCATGATGAGCGCCAGGTACCCGGAATCGTCGGGGTCCAGGAAAACACCGCCATGGAACTGGTCGACCCATTCAAAGCGAACGAACGCTCCCTCTATCGCCTGCACGGCCTCCAGGACATACTTTACATTGAATGCTATGTTGAACCCTTCCCCTTCATACTCGATATCTATCGTGTCGGTAGCCTTGCCCAGTTCAGGGTCTCCCGATTCCAGTTCAAGCGCCCCGTTGTCGATCAAAATCCGGACGTGCCGCCATTTCTGGTTCGTAAGAACGGCCGTGCGCTTGAGCGCCGAATGGAAAGTCTCCTTATCGATCTGGAGGGAAAACGGCCTTTCCTCCGGAATGATCAGCCGGTACTCCGGGTACTGCGCTTCCATGAGCTGTATGGTGAGAATGGACTCCGACGTCTTGAGGATCAGGGAATTCTCGAAGCGGCTCAGGAACACCTCTTCTTCCTTTTCCACCATTCGCAGGATTTCCTGGACCCCTTTGCGGGGAATGATGATTCCCGCTTCATCGACGAGCTTTTGCAGCGATTCGCCGGCCATTTCCGAACATGCCAGCCGGTGGCCGTCCGAAGCGGCGAAGCGTATGAGTTCGGGGCCGACGCAGTGGCAGTACAGCCCGGCGATGCTGAAGGGGTCGTCCTCGACCGGAATGGCGTAGAGCGTGCGCTCCAGGCAGGACCTGAGCTGAGTCGCGCTGCAAGGCGTAAAGTCCATGCCTTCGTAGAAGTTCACATGCGGAAAATCCTCCGCCGGAATGGTGGCCAGCTCGAAGCGCGCCCGTCCCGCCCGGATGGAAAAGCGTCCGCTGGGAAGCATCTCCAGGCTCAACTGCTCCTGCGGCAACTCCCGCACGATTTCGAGGACTTTGCGGGCGGATACGCATCTGCTGCCCGGCGCCTCGACATTCCCCGGCATATGGGTTCTGACGCTCAGTTCGAGGTCTGTGGCCGAAAACTCCATGACCTGGTTGTCGAGCGCCCGGATGAGGGCATTGGACAAAACGGCCAGAGTGGTCTTCTTGTCGGTGATGTTTTGCACTCTTTGAAGAACCTGAATGAGAGACGCCTTATCGACCTGGACTTTCATTTTCGCTTCCCACCTGTGGCTTGTGGATTCTATTTTTATTTACATACATAAAGAGTTCATCATCATAATAAGGGGCTGTCGGTTTGTCAAAAAGTTTGTCATGTTTTCAATTTTTCAGGGAAATCGATTGAACAATTTGTCGACGCGGTTTAGACGGTCAATACAGCCGGAGCGTGGGTCATGGTTTTATCGACAAACAATGAACAGTTTTCAACAATCCGTGAACATGTTTCAGACAGGGTTTTCGAAAGCGAGGTATGGAAGTACGGTGCGACGAGTGGAGACGTCATATGCTCCGCCGGTTTGCACGGAAGAAAGTACAAAGGGAGATCCGGAGTTCCAGCCCATCTTTTCTTCTTGACAAAGCACAACCTTTACAGTAGGGTTTCCGCGAATGTGAAATATGTATCTTACTTCGGACCGTCTCAGGGTGGAAATGATCAGGTTCGCCGCATCCCTTGCCAATCTCTTAGTTAATTCCGTAAAGCATAGAATATCGCCTATTGCTGCCTGGTTGTGCTTCCTCGGCGCGTACGGGGTCGTACAAGGGCGGTGCGGGAGAGAAGAGGGCTGCCGTGGGCCGCGGTTGGAACCGGCTCCGGGAGCGCAGCATCGGCTGTCGCTTTTATTGGTATAAAGAGGTAAGGAAGTAACCTGCGAGAGCAGGTACGTGTGCAAAAACAAAAAGGAGGAACCAGATGCCGTACGACGCGACAAAACTGAAAGACTGGCAGATTTCCGAAGAAGCTGAAAAGAACATGCCCTCTCCCGACGAGTGGAGAGATAAGCTGGGCCTGGCGAAAGACGAAGTTCTTCCCATGGGCAGGCTTGCCAAGATCGACTTCCTGAAAGTCCTCGACCGTCTGAAAGATCGCCCGGATGGAAAGTACATCGAAGTTACCGCCATTACCCCGACTCCTCTCGGAGAAGGCAAGAGCACCACGTCGTGCGGTCTTATGGAAGGCCTCGGGAAACGCGGTGTCAATGTCGGCGGCGCTCTTCGTCAGCCCTCGGGCGGCCCGACCATGAACGTAAAGGGAACGGCGGCCGGCGGCGGCAACTCCCTCCTCATCCCGATGACGGAATTCTCGCTGGGCCTCACGGGCGACATCAACGACATCATGAACGCCCACAACCTGGCCATGGTCGCCATGACCGCCCGTATGCAGCATGAGCGCAACTACAATGACGAGCAGCTCGCCCGCCTCACCAAGATGCGCCGCCTCGACATCGATCCGACCCGCGTGGAAATGGGCTGGATCATGGACTTTTGCGCCCAGGCTCTGCGTAACATCATCATCGGCATCGGCGGCCGCACCGACGGCTTCATGATGCAGTCCAAGTTCGGCATCGCGGTTGGTTCCGAACTCATGGCCATCCTCTCCATCATCAGGGACATGGCCGATATGAAAGAGCGTTTCAACAAGATCACCGTTGCATTCGACAAGGCCGGCAAGCCGGTTACCACGGGCGACCTGGAAGTTGGAAATGCAATGGCGGCTTTCATGCGCAATGCGGTCAACCCGACCCTTATGTGCACCGCCGAATACAATCCTTGCCTGGTGCATGCCGGTCCTTTCGCGAACATCGCCGTCGGCCAGTCCTCGATCATCGCCGACCGTATCGGTCTCAAGATGTTCGACTACCATGTCACGGAAAGCGGTTTCGCGGCAGACATCGGTTTCGAGAAGTTCTGGAACGTGAAGTGCCGCTACAGCGGTCTGAAGCCCCATGTTTCCGTTCTCACGACCACGATCCGCGCCCTCAAGATGCATGGCGGCGGTCCCAAGGTTGTCGCCGGTCTGGCCCTGCCCGAAGAGTACACCAAGGAGAACCTGGGCCTGGTGGAAAAGGGCGTCGAGAACATGGTCCATTGCATCAACATCATCCGCAAAGCCGGCATCAACCCGGTTGTGTGCATCAATGCCTTCCATACGGATACCGATGCTGAGTTCGCAGTCGTACGCAAGGCCGCAGAGGCGGCCGGCGCACGTTGCGCTCTGTCCAAGCATTGGGCCCAGGGCGGCGATGGCGCTCTGGAATTCGCCGATGCGGTTATCGATGCATGTAAGGAAGACAACGACTTCAAGTTCCTCTATCCGCTGGAAATGAAGCTGAGAGATCGCGTCGCCATGATCGCCAAGGAAGTTTACGGCGCCGACGGCGTAAGCTGGACCCCGGATGCCGAAGCCAAGGCCAAGATGCTGGAAAACGATCCTCAGTACGCCGATTTCGCCACGATGATGGTTAAGACTCACCTGAGCCTCAGCCATGATCCCACCCTCAAGGGCGTGCCCAAGGGCTGGATTCTCCCGATCCGTGACGTTCTCATCTACTCCGGCGCCAAGTTCCTTTGTCCTTGTGCCGGTACGATCACCCTCATGCCCGGAACCTCTTCGAACCCGGCTTTCCGCCGCATCGATCTGGATCCGAGCACGGGCAAGGTGTCCGGTCTGTTCTAAGCGCCACGGAAAGTTCACGTGCGCCGATGATGTGAATGGCAGGGCGGTTCATGCCCTGCCTGAAATAAAAGAATCCATGTTGCGTTCGGTCGAGATATCTTGAGCGCAACATGGATTTTGCTTTTTTAGGGGCCTCATTTCACCGGG
>CAYOVG010000172.1:0-14217 GCA_964407285.1 uncultured Syntrophobacteraceae bacterium | reverse complement strand
TCGGCCGCGATCGCGCAGAAGGTCGGCGTCAGCATGGAAGAGATCGAGCGCCGGGAGATCATCGCGGCCCTGGAACGTAACAACGGCGTTCAGACCCTGGCCGCCAGGGAACTCGGACTCACCCTGAGGCAGATGGGCTACAGGGTCAAGAAATTCGGCCTGGAATCCACTTTTGCGAACAAGCGCAAACTGCTGTCGCGCAGCGCGGGGTGAAGCGGGGATGCGAGGAGGAAGAGCTTTCCAGGACCCTCTTTTCTTTTCGTCTTCCCGTCCGCTCTTCCTCCAGCGGTCCGGTTCTCCGGGATTTCTACCCGGGCTGGTTCGCGACCATTTTCCGGGCAAGCGCCAGTTCTTCGGCCGAGAACACTTTGTCGATATCCAGAATAATGATGAACTCGTCGTCGCGCTTGCCCATGCCCTTGATGTACCTGGTATTGAGCTGAGTCCCGATCCGCGGCGCCGGGGCTACCTGGTCGGCGTCGAGAGACATGACCTCCTGGACGGAATCCGCCAGCGCGCCGAGCACCACTTCCTTTCCATCCATGTCGATTTCGACGATGATAATGCAGGTGTTGACCGTCCTCTCGGTGCGGTTCATTCCGAACTTGAGCCCCATGTCCACCACCGACAGCACATTGCCCCTGAGGTTGATGACTCCCAGCATGAATTCGGGCATACGCGGGATTTTCGCGATCGGCGTGTAGTCCAGCACCTCCCGCACCTTCGCGATATCCAGTGCAAACAGTTCGTCCCTAAGCTTAAAAGTGAGGTACTGCCCCGTTTCCATTGCGGCGGACTCACTCATGGAACCACCTCCTGTAGATTTGCTCGATTTCACCTGTGGATTTTTTGCATGCAGCGACGGAACGCTCTGATACGTCCCGCCATTGAGAATAGTCGATCGAACGGCAATATTCAACGGAATTGTCATACACGGCGGCAGGACGGGACAGGACAGGGAGCGGCATTCCTTGCACCCCGAGGCTTTCCTGATTCTTCCTCGCCGTAACGCTCCCCTGCCGTTGCGGCTCCGCCGCGCGCCAGGGAAGCGGGGAGAAACGAAGCGTTGCCCACCAGCAAGACTATATCAAAACCATGTGCCTCCCGTTGGGCATCGCGCCGGGCACGCGCGAGAGCCTCTCGAAAAACTCCCCGGCCGGCCCTCCCCTTCCCCAGTTCCCTTCGTTTCCGCTTCCGGGGTCGGCGCCCGAGACGGCCTTGTAGAAATCCAGCCTCTCCTTGAAATGGACAAGCTGGTTCCGTTCGTCGACCACATACTGGCGCGCCGCCAGGGCGGTCCTTACCCTGACGCCCACGTTGCCCGCGATCTCATCGAGAATACGGACCAGTTCATGAACGTCGCCGTAAAGAAACCCGTTCGTTCCGGATTTCACCGTACCGGGATAGGGACCGGCCGCCTGCATGACCGCAACCACACCTCGCGCGGCGTATTCCAGGTACTTCACATCCGTCCTGGCAATATTGAAGCCGGTGTCCCTCAGCGGTCCCAGCCCAACGTCCAGCGAGTCGAGAAACCGGTAGTAGTCGGCGATCGATCCCGTGGGAAACCTTTCCTTCCTGTCGGGAGGCATATCGCGAAACAGCTCCCATATCGGGTCGGCGCAGGCAAGGCGCAGCTTTGCGTCGTTCCTGGAGAGCATCCATCGGGTCAGCGGTCCGGCAATTTCGGCCATGTCGCCCAGGTGCGTCAGGGAGCCTCCCCACCCGACTACCAGTTCATCTTTTCGCCGGATTTTTCTTTCGGGTGGTATGATCAGCATCTGGTTGGGAAAGACGGCGGAAAGGGGGGCCATGCGGCCGTACTTCGCTTCGAGCGGGAGGGAGGGAAACTGGACCGCATCACAGAGACCGGCAAAGTCCTTCATCCTCCGGCGCACAGCGGCGATCCCTTTGTCCAGGGGGTCCCAGCCGGAAGGGGAGTCGATGTCGTCGGATATTTCGTAGACGCAGGCCCGTCCGCGATTCTTGCGGGACTGGAGCAACGGCCCGATGCCCGGGTCGTGGACCATGTGCAGGACCACCATGTCGGCGGCGCTCATGATTTTCTCCCGCAACGGATGCTGTTGCGAGAGGCTCACCACGTAGACGCCCTCCGCGCGGGACAGGGCGTAACCCGGCGCATAGTTTCTATAGTGAAAATCCCCTTCGTCCAGCATCCCCGCGCTGAGCTGGGCGATGAGAGAGCCTCGGTTCTGCAAGTCTGAAATCTCCGGAGGTTCCGATAACCCGTCGCAATGAACAAATGCCGATGAAAGAATGCAATATGAATTGAAATCGCCGCTCTACTCCTGTTACCATCTCAGCACCTGACGGATGCCGATCGAGAAAGGGAGGAGTCGAGCGCACAGAAGCCGACAAGCCTTAACCGCCATCGATTATGCTGAAAGAGCGGTATCAAGTCAAACGGTAGTTGCTCCACGAAGCATGGACCGAATCAGGCAGAGGAGCGCGGAAACCGCGATTTTCATCCGCCCGCGATACGCACAACCATTTATTGGGGAAGAAAATGGACTTCGACGTTGCTCCCAATCCTATTGTCGGCAATGATGTTACCCGCAAGATCCAACTGGCGGACCGGGTCCTCCATCGATTAGTCCGGAACGGGCTCTACCCTCTTGCCAGAGACCCGCAGTTCGCACGGGAACTGGTTTCCCTGGTCACCCTGGGGAACTGCACCTCCATTATTGAAACCGGCATATTCCATGCTCACACCACGCAATTCCTGGTCAACGCCTTCCCGGACAAACGAATCATAAGCGTCGAGGTCGTCGAAGAATATGTAAACAACGCCAAAGCGCTGTTCGCGAAGAACGACCGGGTGCACATCCATCATGGAAACAGCTCCGACTACCTGGGGATGATCCTGAGGGACACCAGCGTCGTGGGAGAAAACCCGTTCTTCTTTCTGGATGCCCATTGGTACGACTACCTGCCGCTGCTGGACGAACTGAAACACATCTTCACATTCGGACGGGGCATAATCTGCATCCACGATTTCCAGGCTCCGGATGCTCCGGAGTTCGGCTTCGGCTCTCACCACGGACGTCCCATATCGCTGGAGATGATCGCTCATGTGCTGGAACATCCGGGACTGAAATACAAAACCTACTTCCCCGCCGTTCCCTCCCGGATGTTCTGCACGTATGAGGACGGGAAGTACTGCTGGAACTTCGAAACGGACGAGGGTAAGACCAGGCAGGAAGTGATGGGCAGATGCTACATTCTGATCAACGATTCCATGCGCATAGCTCATATTCTGGATAGCTGGGCCATGGGAGGCTACCTTACCTTGGGACCGCAAAGCGGAGAACGGGTGTCTTCGGCGGGCGACGGCAAGCGGGGCGGTGAGAGCGGAAAGGAGGGCGGATTTGCCGTCTCCGCGGAAGAGGCCGCATACCTGAAGGAATCCAGCGCAGCCTGGCCGGTCGTTCAGGAGAGCATCGAACTGGGCCTGCTGCAACTGGATGTGGGCGAATGGGCCGGCGCTCTGGCCCACCTGGATTGCGCCGAGAGGCTCCTCGACAAGTCCACGATCAAGGGACTCAAGTACCTGCGAGCGCTTTGCCTGTACAAACTGGGCAGGTTTGCCGAAGCCGAGGAAGCGTTGTACGAGGAACTCAGACTGGGGCCGGCCGGAAGCCCTTCGGTCCTCGACAGGCACGAGACCGTCCTCGCCCTGCTGGCGGAGGTGAGGAGAAAACGCAACGCCTCCACGGGATAAGGAGCCTTACCCTTCTTCGACGCGCCGGCTTCGGACGTTTAGGAACGTCAGGTTTTGCTCCTGGTCGTTCGGCATGTGTTCGATCTCCGAAAGCCTGAAACCGTGTTCGTGGAGCCAAACGATCACTTCGGTTTTGGAAGCCGCTCCGACGTAGAGCGGCTTTCGGGTCGTGGGCACCTCGACCTGTATGCGGATGACGCGTGACAGGTATTCTCCCGCGGACTGGACCACCTCGAGATCGTGCCCCTGGGCATCGACCTTGAGAAACTCCACCACATCGAGCGGAATGCGGGGTATGACTTCATCGAGACGGACGGTGGGTGTCTCGAACTCGTTGACGACGTTGAAAGCATTTTCGGCATCGACCCCGCCGCAGCATTTCCATTCCGAGACGACTTCAGAGTCGATGGGCAGGAGCGTGCTGCTGGCGGCGAAGGCCGTCTGGCGGAAGACCGCCGTACCGTTTTGCGTGCTCACCGCAAAGGGCAGAGCCAGCAACCTGGGATGAGTGTCCCTCAACCGCCGCCAGTACTGCGGGAGCGGTTCGAAAGCGATGACGCACAGGTCCTCCTGAACGCGCAAATGCGGGAGGGTGTACTCGCAGCAATGCGCTCCGACGTCCAGCCACACACGCCTGACGCCCGGCGGCAGCACGATTCGGCCCTGATCGTCGAGTCGGCAGTATTTCCCCAAATCCCATGGGACCCCCTCCGTCGACGCGGCGTTCAACCGGTAAGATTCCAGCAATTGCTGGGCGGGACGGTAATCGGGCTTCATGGCCAGGCATTTGTCGAGAAATTGCCTGGCGTCTTCGCGCTTTCCCGAACGGTCCAACGCAACCGCGGCCAGGTAGTAGAGTTCGGGGATTTCGGGGTGGAGCCACAGGGCCTGGGAAACCCGGTGGAGCGCGGTTTCGAACCGCACGGTGTTGATCGCTTCCACGGCGTCGTCGCAAAGCCTGTGAATATTGGTGATCTCGGAGCCTTCCCCGAGGTTGTCGATGTCCATGGGAAGGCAGAGGTCCTTTCTCCTGCCGCCGTCCTTGCGAAACGCCCGGTTCGCCGTCGATGCGCGCTTCAGCTCCACGGCCTGCTCCAGTACCCCGAGCGGATAATCGACCATCCAGTCCTTGAGCGACCTGTCCTGCCAGTCGATGATTTCCGTCTGAAGGTCCCGCGATTCCCTCACTCTGCGCATCTTTCGGGCAAGGTCCGGCAGGTCGGCACAGAGGCATTCGGGATGGCAGATCATCTTGTGGTACTCCACGATGGGAGAGCCGAAGCTGATGAGCCCCAGCGATGCGGCGTCGCACACGGCCTGGCCCGCCCATGTGGCGATGCTCACGGCGTAACGGCACCCTGCCATTCCCCGCAGGATATCGACCGGATCTCCCCATCCGGGCGGGTCCTCATAATGCATGGAGGTGTAATTGATGCCCCGGTTCCACACCGGAATGCCGAGGTGGCCCCGCAGAAGCTCCATCGCCCGGGCGATGTCCATATCCGGAATAGCGCCGTATACGCCATGGGCGAACAAAAGGATGGTCCTCAAATCCATCCACACCTTTTCCTCACCCATGCCGGCGCCCGGAAAAACCCGGCGTATCGTTCCGGGGTCTCGCGGGTAGGGAAACGACACGGCCCGCGGCAGGGTCTCGATCCACCAGGGCGACCTCACCATGTGGTCGAGGAAAAGGTCGTAGCCCGGCAGAGGCTGCTGCAGCGAACGGCGGTAATTGGGATCGTAGTGTTCGTTCGAAAAATAGGCGAACACGGTGCGCATGCCGGGGACGGGCCGAAGGATCGGATCGAAGGAAATGACGACGTCGTAGTCTTCCCACGGAACGTCTTCGGGCATGGTTACGTCCCGGACGTGCCGATCGAAGACGGCCTTCCGGTTCCCGTACCTGTGGTTCACCACGGCGTTTCTGAAGTAGAGGCAATCATTGCAGAACGGGAGGACATACCAGTCGGCCTCGAGCAGACAGCCCATTTCCCAGTAAGTCGTTTTCCACGGCCACCGGTCGAACAGGCGTGCGGGAGACGTGGTGTCCCATTTTACGGATTCCCAGGGGCCGTGGTCGTCATACTGCTGCTTGACGATGGCGCATTTCAATTCCGACGGCCGTTCACCGGATGCGGGAAAGCGTATCCTGCGTTTCCCCGGCCTGTCAGGATGTCGGAAGTACATTGCCTCTCCGGTCAGCCGGCGCCCGCGATAGCCCCAGAATTCCAGCATCCGGACTGTATTGGTGGGATCGTGGTTGAACCGCCGGGCGAGCTCGCGGTTCGTCGCGACGAGTATATCCGGGCGATAGGCATTGAATGTTTCGTTTGCGCCGCACAGTACGGGCAGTTCGCCGCCACCGACGTCGATCAGAACGATATCGAGCCCCGGCGGCCCGTGGGACCGAAACAGGTGGTCCACGGTGTCCGCGGCTGCTTCATATTCGAACCGGTCCCCGTATCGCCCCGCGGAACCGGCAGATGCGGAATTCGCATTTCTTCCGAATCCCGGAATTCCGAGGACGGTCCTGCCGGTCTTGTCCGAGATCGCGATGGGCCATGCCCGCAGGCGGCCGTTCAAACCGTTGGCAGCCAGGTTCGACTGCAGGATTTCGAACGGCAGCGGCGCAGGCTCGAAGGCCCATCCACGGCAGTACGGGTGCAATGCCGCAAGCAGACTCAGAGCGCCGCCCCCCGCCCCGATATCCAGGATAAAAGGCGCTTCGTGTTCGGAGAACCTCTCGTGCAGGAACTTCAACACTGTCCGGGTGAACGGATTCGGGACCGGGCCGCCGTTTTCCCGAAAAGACCATCCTTCGCAGACTTGTGGCGTTCGCGGGTCCAGCCTTACCGTTTGATTGCCGAATAACGGAACCTCGAGAAAGGGCGCATCCCCTTCGAAGGACGACAAAGGCGGGGGCTGGGCGTCGTTTTCGGGTTGCGGGTTCGCGCAATCCGGTTGCGAGTTGCGAGTTACGAGTTGCGGGTTCGGATTCTCGCAATTCGGTTGCGGGTTGCGAATTGCGGGTTGCGAGTTCGGTTTCGCGCAATCCGGTTGCGGGTTGCGGGTTGCGGGTTGCGGGTTCGGACTCACGTAAGCCATGGGCTTATCTTCTTCGTTCATGGGCACCCCCTGGGAATGGCAATCGGATTACGGGTTCAGGTTCTCAACAAAACCATTTTCCGATGGGCAGGTCAAGAAGAACATGCAGTCGTTTCCGAGCGAACTTGCCGTATTGTTCGCGCTTTTCGCGGTGAGAGAAGAAACAGCGTCCGGTCGTGAATTTTTCTTTTGAAAGATGCTCTTAGCGATGTTAATTTCCGGGATCATGAGATAAACGGTCCAACGCAGCTCAATTTTTTTGTATACGTAGCATAGAAGCAATTCTGGAGAGGAATCATGCTGTTCTCGGAAGGGTATTTTGAATCGTCCCGCCAAGAGGACCTCGAGGCGTTTCTCGCGGACTACAGAGGTCTCACGCGGCCCCCCGGCGACGAAGGGGCCGGGGCGCACCGCCACTACCAGTTGGGAAGAGCCTTCGAGAAGATAGGGCTGTTCGGTTCCGCTATCGACAGTTACCGCAAATCGATCCTTTCCGATCCGCGCCATGAACCTTCCCATAGCGCCTTGATAGACCTTTACGAAAGGTTTCAGCTCCACTACTGCGCGAAGGAGACGATCCGCAAGTACGTTCGTGAATCGGTCGGACGGCGATACGGGCCGGACGCTCTCGAGGCAAAAGACCGGCTGTATCCGCACAAAACGGTCACCCTGTACATTCCGTGCTTCAATGCGGCGCGGTTCATCGGCGCAACGATAGAGAGCGCTTTGGAGCAAAGCTATCCCATCGACGAAATAATGGTAGTAGACGACGGGTCCACGGACGATTCCGTCGAGGTGGCGAGCCGGTATAACGTCAGGCTGCTCAGGCACGACGGAAACCAGGGGCTTTCCGCAGCCAGGAACACGGCTATAGCCAATGCGCTCGGAGAGATGCTCGCGGCGGTCGATTCCGATGTCGTTCTGGACAGATACTGGCTGGAACGGCTCATGCTTTCCTTTACGGGCGGCAACGTGGCCGGCGTCAGCGGAAGGCTCATCGAAAAGAACACGGTCACGGTTTCGGACAGGTGGCGGCAGGTGCGCATGTTCCAGGACCACGGCGACGCCGTCCTGGATGGTGTGAATCTGAACGGCAGCAACAATGTCTTTCGGATGGACGTGTTAAAACAGGTGGGGGGGTACAACAAGGCGTTCAGGACCAATTTCGAGGACATGGACCTGTGTAACCGAGTCAGAAGACAGGGGTATACGACCAGGTACATTCCGGGCGCGGTTTGCCGCCACATGAGGACCGACAGCCTTCGCGGCGTTGTAAATACTTGCTATAACTGGAGAAAGCCCGTCTTCGAGGTATCCGGGGCCTACGAAGATATGGAAAAGCTCAAGGCGAAGAGCATAAACGATATCGGCGTGAATCTCGACGATATCTGCAAGCAGATGAACAGTTTCCAATACGATATCATGTATCCCAACTTCCTGAGCTGCATTAAGACGCTTTTCAAGGACCTGCACGAGGCTTATGTCCGTGCGCCCGGTTTCGAAAAGTGGAATACGATCAAGGCTGCGTATATTATATTGATTTATTTACTGAAGACTTCCAACCTGGTCAGCGACAGGCTGCTCTCCTACATACTCGAAGATATAAACGACATCGTATCGGTGCTCAATATCGAAGGCAAAACCGGGCACACCGCGGACCTGAAGACCAGGGTCCTGAGCGCCGCGGGGACGGGAGCGGAAATAGGCAAAATACTCGCCGGGTTCAACGCGAATTCATACATCCACATGGACTACCTGTCGAAAGTGTTTGCGGCCCTCTCCGGGATTTTCAACCTGGACCCGCTGGTGTTCACCATGGCGGAGACGAGCGCAAGGCGGGTGCGCCACGAGGAAGCAAACACTCCTTACCGCGCGGGACCGCGGGTGATGCTCCTGAATCCGCCCTGGTACACGAAGGAAAGAAGAGGGGTGAGAGCGGGTTCGAGGTGGCCGTTCACTTCACGCAAATTCGAGGGCGGTTTCATCGGCTACAATCCCTACCCGTTTTTTATGGGATACCTGTCGTCCATGCTGACGGAGAAGGGCGTCAACAATATCATCGTGGACGCGATAGCGGAGGACCTGACTTATGTCGAATTCATCGAGAGGGTGGCGGGGTTCGGCCCCGATGTGATCGTAATGGAGACTTCCACGGCCTCTTTCCTGGTAGACAGCCTGTGGCTCCTGAAGATCAAGGAACGCCTTCCCGCCGCGAGGGTCATCTGGGTGGGTCCCCAGGCGACCGCGCGGGGGAAGGACATCATCCGGCAAAACCCGTTCGTCGATTTCATCATCCAGGGGGAATACGAGCGGGCCGGCGCGGAGCTTATCGAAGCTCTCATCGAGGGCGGAGATCCCGCCCATATCAAGGGGCTCCTGTACGTTTCCGAAAGCGGCGATATCGTGGACAACGGCCGAAGCGACCCGATCGACGACCTCGACGCCCTGCCCCGGCCCGAGCGCCTCCTCGTGCCGATCTACAAGTACAACGACCTGTTCGCCGGCATGAAGTATCCGAACCTCCAGGTTCATGCGAGCCGGGGGTGTCCGTTCGGCTGCATTTACTGCGTGTGGCCCCAGGTGCTTTACGGGGGGAAGAAGTACAGGGTCCGCGATCCGAAGAAGGTGGTCGACGAACTGGAGGCCATGGTGCGTGAATACGGCTTCAGGTCCATCTACTTTGACGACGATACCTTCAACATCGGGAAGAAGAGGATGCTGGAGTTGTGCGAGGAGATGGTGAGGCGAGGTTTGAACATCCCATGGGGAGCGATGGCGCGGGCGGACACCTCGGACTATGAGACCCTGGCCTCCATGAAGAGAGCCGGGCTTGTCGGCATCAAGTTCGGCGTGGAATCGGGCGTCCAGGAACTGGTGGACATGGCCGGGAAGGGACTGGACCTGCGCACGGTAAGGGATGCGGTGCGGTGGTGCAGGGAGCTTGGGATCAAGACACACCTGACGTTCACCTTCGGGCTTCCCGGCGAGACGAGGGAGACCATCCGGAAGACCATCGATTTCGCGAAGGAGATGAATCCCGACACCATCCAGTTCTCGATCACGACTCCATTTCCGGGCACCGAGTACTACCGGATGCTCAAAGAGAGAGGAAACCTGCTGACGGAGGAATGGGACAAGTTCGACGGCGGCCTGCATACCGTTATCCGAACGGACTCGCTCGGCAGGGAGGACCTCGAGGATGCGGTGAAGCTCGCAAACCGGAAGTTTGCAGCATTCAAGGCTCGGTGCGCTTAACCTGACGAGACGACTGCCTGACAGTCATGGCAGCTTACTTGACTCCGAATATCGGATATTATGGAGGCGGCAATGAAAACGGATCAATCCGGCATTCTGATCAACGGCCAGTTTTTCGATTTCGATTCGGTACGGCGTCAACTGCCGCCTCATGTGCGACGTTTCATCGCCCTTCGCCTGATGGACAGGCCACCGGTTCGGCAGGCCGAACCCACCATGCTCCTGAGCCTCGACGACGAACCCTGGCGGCCCTCTCCGCGGCTGTACCAACTGGCGGTGCAGCTTGCGGTGCACGCTCCCCGAATGGATCATCCGATCCTGATGAAGCGGCGCGGGGAAGGTCCCCGATGGTATGAGGTGTTTCCGGGCGAACACTACAATCTGCTCACCGCTCTGTGCCTGTTGCTCAAACCAAGGGTGGTCTGGGAGTTCGGCACCGATGCGGGAATGGGCACCGTGGCGTTGCTCGAAGGACTGGACGAGACCGCCGGAGTCTACACCGTCGATATCGATCCCTGGACGGCCAAGGCCGACCCCTGGCTCACCCGTGACGATTTTGATTCCGGCAGAGTGATCCAGGTAGTCTCGGACATGAAGGCGCCGGACCTCTTCGCCCGGTACCGCGACGCCATGGCCGAAGCGGAACTGCTGTTCGTCGACGGTCCCAAGGACGGCTTCACCGAGGCGTTGTTCCTCGAGCAACTTGCCGGAGTCCCGTTCCGCCGTCCTCCGATCGTCGTGTTCGACGACATCCGGGTGATGCTCATGCTCGCCACCTGGCGCTCCATTCAACGTCCCAAAATGGATCTCACCAGTTTCGGGCATTGGAGCGGGACGGGGTTGGTCGATTGGATCGTAAAGGCGTAGCGGATCGTAAAGGCACGACGGATTGCCGGATTGAACCGGACAGGCGGAAACGGATGCCGGTCAGCCGAAGAGCGACTCGAGCCTTTGCAGCAGGTAGACCGCCCTTCGGGTGGTCAGGTGGCGCTCCAGGAGGCTCCTTCGGCTGCCTTCAACCATGCGCCCGGCCCTCGAATCGTCTTCCAGCGCAAAGTCTATGGCGCGCCGCAACTCGTCCGGAGTGGAAAAGCGAAGGATTTGCCATCCTTCCCGGAAATCGCCGGGAATAAGCAGGGGCAACCTGCGGGAGATGTGAACGGCTCGCATCGCCGCGTTTTCCCAGAACCGGAACGTGTCGAATCCCGTCCCCGGTAAAGAGAGCACGACCCTGCACTTCTGCAGGCTTCTGTAGTAGTCGTCCCGGCCCAACCGGCCGTCCGGATTCGGGTTCTCCTCCGACGGCATCCCGGTGGTTTGCAGCAGGCTGTCGGGGTACGCACGGGCGACGGCTTCGACGACGGCCCGGCGCTCCCCCCTCACGTCGCTTGCGCCGCCGAGAAACCCCACCGAATAGCGCTTGCCTTCGCCGTCGTAAGACGCAATCCAGCGGAAAATCTCCTCGGGAAGAGCCATGGGAAGCGGTATGCTGAAGTCGGACCCGTCCGTCTCGCGGCGACATACGGCATGGCGGCCCGGAGGAATTCTGACGGGGAAGTCCTCGCCATCCACCAGCACCAACCCGGAAGGCCATTCCAGGATGAGCCTTTGCAGCACCGGGTACGCCCTTACGTCGCAGATGATGTACTTGAAGAATCCGCGCAGTATCTTCGAGCGGATGTCGTCGCGGTCCACGCGGTTTCCCCCGTCGCCGTCGGGCGGGAACCATCCGGGGCAGAGCTGATCGCCGCCCGCGCCTCCCAGAAAACCCTCGTAGAGGCAATTCTTCCTCGGGTAATCCACGGCGGCGGGTCCGATGAGCTTCCTGAAGCCATGCAGGAGAAGATCCGGAACATAATTGGGGGCGGGATCGGTCAGGAACAGCACGTTCATGGACAGGCTCCCGGTTGGGTCGGAGGTTGCGCGAAGATCCCACGGTTGCAGCCGTGGAGGTTTAATTCTTTCCTCTTTTCTTCGTAAGAAGCTTATAAGGCAACGACCTGAGCTTTACGAACGCTTTAACTTGCTCGAATTCCGGATCTTTATGAACGAGAATGGAACCAGTGGCGATGGCTGTGGCGACAATCCAACTGTCGCATACGGAGAAATTATTCGTGGCCTTTATCTCTATGGCCCTTTCAAAGATTTCATCAGTGACGTTTACCTTCTCCACGGGAAGAGGACCGACATATTTTGAAAACTCCTCCGATTCTCTCCTGTCGGCATTCTTCCATATCCTGTACCGGCCCTCCATATAGCTCATAAAGGAAACATAAATATGAGCCTCCGAACGCAATATGGATTCAACGGAATCGGCCCCTTCTTCATCACTCCAGAGAGTCAACAATGCGGAGGCGTCAAATACATAGGAATCAGTTGATTTGTTCCCTTTCATCTTCTGCTTCTCTCTCTACCCGTCTTTCCTCGGCCAATTGCTCCGTGGTAAACTTCCCGGAACCTCGTCCCCTGAATGCTGTTATTGGATCCTTTGGAAGAGGGATGACCTTGATGACACTGCCTTCCACAATCCATTCTATCCTGGATTCAGGCTCAATATTGAATTTCTTCCTTATTTCCGACGGTATGGAGACCTGTCCCCTCGAGGTTACTTTCGATTTCATACCGGAATTCTCCTTTCATGCAATTCCACGTTCACATGATATCTAAATCTAGATCTTACCCTGACTTCCGGTCAAGCTCCAAACACGCAGTGAGCAGAAAGAAAAAGAACGTCGTCTTGTGCTTATCAAGGCCGCAGAATGAGGCTCCCCCACTTTTCGATGAACCTTCTCCGGTTTTCCATGAGTATCTCGTCACGACGCATTTCTCTCCCGAAGTAGTTTATCCGGGTGTCGCCCGGGGCCTGCGATACTCCCCAATGGTGTTCGAAGTCGACCACGGGAACGGCGTAACATGCGAGCCCGGCCTGGACCACCTGAAGTCCCATGTCCCACTCCTCGAAGAAGCATGGGCTGAAACGCACGTCGAACATCAGCCGGTGGGCCAGGAACCTCTCCAGGTGAATGCCGAAGAAAAAGCCCGACACGTCATGGGTCTTGACGGGCCTGTCGAAGTTGCCCTTTTGAAAATACCTTGCAGCGGCGAGCTTTTGCCAGTCGATGTAGGACCCCTGCGGACCCGCGATTACCGCCTTGTCCAGGCTGAAAAGGTAGGATTCCAGCGTTGCGACGGCGGACGGAAGCACATGGAGGTCGGCGTTCATGATGTAGACCACTCGGCCTTCCGCCAGGTTGATACCCAGGTTCCAGGACCTGCTCACTCCGGCGTTCAGCTTGTTGAAGCAAAACTTGTCGATCCGTGGATGCCCTTGCAGCTCCTCGTAGACATCCCTGGAGTTGAATATGCAGATGACTTCTCCCGGAACGGGACCCAGGTCTTCCAGCAGAGTTATGATATTGTACGGACTATGGGGGGAAAGGTCCAATATCGGTATGACGAAGCTTCTCGGAACAAGAGGGGATACCATCGCAACTCCACTTTCATTTTCACTCTCGTATCGTTTCAAAGTCGGCTGAGCCGAAGGGTCGGAACTCAAGGTTCAGAATCCGGTCGAAGTCCCGGAAGCGTCGGCTTTTTGATTGATGGCGAACGCCGCCTGATTTCTGAGCGTCTCCAGGGAGACGATCTGCTCGTGGGTGAGCAGCGGCCCCTTGGTTTGCCTGTCGGCATAGAAGAGTCCAAGCCCCACATTTTGCACCATCAGCGGATAGATCAGGAAAGACGGCGCATTGACGACCTCCCGGTACCACTCGGGAATGTGTTTGCCTATCCGGCCGTTCTCACTGTCTTCCACCATGAAGTCCCGCCCCTTGAACACGGCGAGGTTGAACAGGTCGGTTGCGCTGGGGGACAGGTCGAAGCCGAAGTGCGGTATTATCGCCTGGACACGGTCTCCGAAACCGAAACGGGCATCCATGGTGGCGTTGGCCTTGCTCCGTATGCAAAGGATCACCCGGTTGAAGTTGAGACCCCGGAAAATGGTTTCGAGCACCATGAACATGATGGTGTGCAGTTCGTAGCCGCTCAGGAGGACCGAAGTGATTTCCTGTATGCCGCTGATGAGCACGTTCAACACATCGTTGCACTGCCCG
>CAYOVG010000171.1:0-14423 GCA_964407285.1 uncultured Syntrophobacteraceae bacterium | reverse complement strand
GCTTCCTTGGGGGATACCGGTTGAACGTCGAAAAACACCCCTGCGCCGGCCCTGCCGGCATGAATCCGTAAGAGCAAGCCATATACCAAAAGAGCGCCGTTCTCGCAGTTCCATTTCACAATGCACAAAAACTTCCGAGTTGGAGAGGTATAATACACTAACGCCACCCGGAAGTATACGATGATCGCACGGGTGGGCGGCATTCGGAAGGGGGGAGCGGGAATCGCAGTGTCGTTGACTTTAGGCCCGGCAACGCCATTCCCGCGCCGGCGGGAACCCGGGATTCTCGAGGCTTGCCGGCCCCCCCTTATGCGGGGGTGACGTTGATTTAACAGCATTGAGCGGGAATCGGGGCCGTCGGTCGCGCGGATGCGGGCTGTCCGGAAAGAGAATGTCGGATGGGAAAGACCGGTGTTGCGGCGGTACCGGGGTTCATAACGCCCAATGGCGCACTCTGCGCCTGCGGAGTTCGTGTTGCCCGCAAAGCACGCCTCGTTATCCGGAACTCGCAACATACAACGGTTCTTGCGCCTCGGGCTTACGAAATTCCCGACCCGCGGCGCTCAACCCATGGCCGCTCGGATCCCGACTCACAAAATCTTGACATGCCGGAGCTTCATTTCTATACTGTCCCGGTGCTTCTGAAGCCGGACCGACAATGCGATTAGACCTTTACTCCTAACTGTAAAGCCGGAAATATGAATTCAGAATCCGTAGTCCTGGTGGTCGATGATTGTTTGACTATGCGGCGCATCATTATAAACCTGCTCAAGGGGCTGGGATTCAGGAACATTTTCGAAGCCGGGAGCGGGCATGCCGCTGTCGGCATTCTGCAGGAGCGGAAGGTCGATCTTATTCTCTGCGATCTGAATATGCCCGACATGAACGGCCTGGATTTCCTGAAGTGGTTGCGGTGCAATGAGGCCGTCAAGAGTACGGTCTTCGTCATGGTCACGGCGGAAGGGCGCAAAGGTTTTCTGATAGATATCATGAAAGCCGGAGCCAACAGCTATATACTCAAGCCTTTTACGGAATCCGTTTTCATCGAAAAACTGCGAAGGATTTTTCCCTTCTGATCGATTAGCCCCATCTTCCTATCCATATCCATCCCATGATCCCATGGAACCCGAAGGCGGCGGTCCCGATACCCAAGTTCCACTTCGATGCCTATATTGCAGGTAGAGCCTGTTGCGGGTCATCACCCGCAAGGGCGGATATTTCCGGGGAGTACCGATTTCCCGTTCCATGCCGACAGATAGGGGGACTGAATCTGAAGACGGAAGAAACGGAAGAAGATGAAAAAGGGCAGGAATGCGCGGACGAGTTGAAGGAAGCGGTGCAGCCGATCCTGAGGCAGTCGGAAAAGAGGGTTGTCCGGCGGCGGATGGCTCCGAGAGCTATCGTCGTTTATGAAGCGATCAGGCGTGAGGGGGAGGACGAACTGCGCCGCCCGTCATGGGCGCTGGCATGGTCGGGCCTCGCCGCGGGTCTTTCCATGGGGTTTTCGTTGGTGGCGGAAGGACTTTTCGTGACGAATCTTCCGGATACACCCTGGAGGCAGCTCATTTCGAAATTCGGCTACAGCGTCGGCTTCCTCATCGTGGTGCTCGGAAGGCAGCAGTTGTTCACGGAAAACACCCTCACACCCGTTCTGCCTCTGTTGCGAAAACCCTCCGCAATCATATTGACCCACGTATTGCGCCTCTGGACCGTCGTGTTTGCGGCAAACATGATCGGGACACTCCTGTTTGCCTGGATGATAGGGACGACCAGCATCTTCCGGCCCGAAGTCCTGGAAACATTCACTCAACTCGGCCTTGAATCGATGGAGGGAGATTTCGTGACGACCCTGTTACGGGCTGTCTTCGCGGGGTGGCTCATCGCCCTCATGGTCTGGCTGTTGCCTTTCGCAGAGACCGCCCGAGTGACGGTTATCATAATCATCACGTACATCATCGGGCTTGGCGGATTTTCCCACATCATCGCGGGTTCCGTGGAAGCCTTCTTTGCAGTCGTTGTCGGAGCGGCGCCGTTGGGCGACGTGCTGATGAAGTTCACACTCCCGACCCTGGTGGGGAACGTGATAGGCGGAGTATCGCTTGTGGCCGCCCTCAATCATGCCCAGGTCGTTGCGGGAGCGGGCAAGGATGAAGTGGATCCGTAGTTCGCGGCGGGAGGAGCGATCCTATGTACCATGTCGATATCGTGCAAAGTTTTTCCCAGGTTGATGCGGATGGCTGGACGAAACTGGCGAGGGATGTGGGGCAGGACTACGACTGGCTCCGCTCGATCGAAACCTCCAACCCGGGCAGGTATGATCAGCGGCACATGATTCTCAGTGAAAATGGAAATCCGGTCGCCGCGTGCGTGTTCTACATCCAATCGCAGGGTATGTACGCCACGCTCGATGAAAGAGTGTTCGGGAATTACAGGAACATTTTAAACTCCCTGGGACTGTCGCTGGAGCCCGGCCTGGTTTCGTTTTGTCCGCTCAGCGCGTGCGGGGGAGTTCTGGGAAACGGCGGTCCGGCGCGAGACAGCGATGAGATCGTCGGGACCCTTGCCCGGAATGCGGAGGCGCTCGCCAGAAGCGAGGGTTTGAGATCGACCGGGTTTCTCTATCTGACCGAAGAGGACCGATGGCTGATGCGGGGGCTGGAGAAACAGGGGTACGAGCGGTGCCTCATGGGACTCCATTCGGTGCTCGACCTGCAGTCCTGGAAGAGTTTCGACGAGTATCTCGGTTTCATCAGGGAGAGGAGTCGAAACTGGCTCAACCAGGTGAAGAGCGACCTGAAGAAGGGCGAGAGGGACGGCGTCGCCATTCGATGCGAGGATGAATTATCCGACGACACGAGTCGAAAAATGAAAGCCATGCTGGACAACGTCTATTCCAAATACCATGGCGGCGAAAAAACCAATTTGCGGGACGGTTTCTTCAAAGATGCAAAGGCCGTCTTGAAAGACAAGGCCAGGGTTTTCATCGCCCGGAAGAATGGGGAGCCGATCGGCTGTTCGCTCTTCCTTGCGGGCCGCGAGAAGTGGTACGGGTGTATTGCCGGCCATAGTCCGGAGCATACCCGGAAGAACGGGACCTACTTCAATGTCTTCTATCACTTTCCGATAATGAAAGCGATCGAGGAAGGGGTCCGGACCATCGATTTCGGGATGGGAGCGTATCAGAGCAAGGTTCGGAGAGGCTGCGCCCTCCGGCCCGTTTTTATGTTCGTCAAAGTCCACGGCGCCCCGTTGAATGTATTGTACCGGCGCCTGGTGCGATTCCGGCACCGGCGGAACATCAGTCAGCACCGGGCCCTCCTCGGTCAAATCGGGATTGAATACGGCAACCCGGCCATTCCGGACCTGACTCCCTCGCCGTAGATGAAGGCTCGAAGCAACCCGCTTTTCCCTCCGCCTGCACTTGAAATGTCAACCTCGATGTCATATCGTGTAGCCATGATTTTTTCATATATTTGTCGCGGACAGATGGAGCAGCCCGCCGGATTGCTCTACCCTTTTCATCACCGGAGGTTTTCTTTCCCTAATGTCGCATGCCGGCAACACATACCCGCTGAAAAATCCAACCGGTGACGCTCCGCGGCGCGTACGGCCTCGACGGTCCCACTGGAGAAGGATCAACGGCGGATTGCGCTTTCACGCAGGCGGAAT
The DNA here is from genome assembly GCA_964407285.1 of uncultured Syntrophobacteraceae bacterium. Taxonomy (GTDB): domain Bacteria; phylum Desulfobacterota; class Syntrophobacteria; order Syntrophobacterales; family Syntrophobacteraceae; genus CAYOVG01. The sequence goes on along the minus strand of CAYOVG010000171.1, from coordinate 10,754 downwards.
ATGGAGACGGCGTCCAGTCAGGTTTTCTTCAATCCAAATCCCATGATCAAAGCAAGGAGGGTACAAAGATGGTGAAGGTGATCGCAGCAGGCTTGTTGTTTTTTTCACTCGCATTTTCCCAGGGAATCGCTCTTGCCCGGCAGGCCGCCGACATCGAGGCGAACCCCAGGTGCAAGTACTGCAACATGGACCGGGGGCAGTACGCTCACAGCAGAATGGCCGTGGAGTACGATGACGGGACGGCCACGGCCACGTGCAGCATCCATTGCCTGGCGGTCGACCTTGCCCAGCACCTGGACAAGTCGCCCAAATCGATTCAGGCCGGAGACTTCGGCAGCAAAGAATTCATCGATGCGGAAAAGGCTTACTGGGTCGTCGGAGGCGAAAAGCCCGGGGTCATGACCAAGAGGGCCAAGTGGGCATTCGAAAAGAAGGAGGATGCCGAGGCTTTCGTCAAGAATAACGGCGGCGAAATCGTCGCTTTCGATGACGCGATGAAGGCGTCCTACGAGGACATGTACGCCGACACGAAGATGATCCGGGAGAAAAGGGCCCGGATGCGGATTAATGCTTCAGCGGAAAAACACCAGCATTAGCGAGGGTTCAATGAATCGGCGCACTACCTCTTCGGCGACGTAACGCCGGACGCCCCGGCGGCGCCGGATCAAGCCGCGATCAGGCCGCGGAACCGGGTGCGGACGGCGGATGGACCATATCCGCCGTCCGCCCTACCGGCCTCCCCTGGAGAAGCTCCCTTGAGGAAATCCGACCTGTTTTTGCTTTTCACTTCCACGGGCCTTCTGCTCGTTTGCTTCATGTTCGTCCATTCGAACTACAGCGTCGGGGCCGCCCGTGAGTTGCTGGAGCAAAAGACCGTAATGGTGGAAAAGCTGCAACTCACCGACCTCTGCCTCTGCACCGGCGCCACGTACGCCAGGCACCCGTCCCAGGCGGACCGGCACTCCCCGTTCCAGGACCACCCGGCCGCACTGGAACACTACCCGGCCGGGTCGATCATAGCGCCCGGTCCCGTCATGATGCCCCGCCGCGGCTCCGGCGCGGCAAGGAGCGCGGCCGGCGTTGCGGGTGGTAGTGATGGCGCGGGTTCGGTCGAGGGTGGAGCGCATGCGCGAGTGGATTGAGAAACAGAGGAACATCCTGGATTTTACCCTGTCGTCTCTTCTGCGGCGCTGTGCGAGGCATCTCTCCCTGTGCGTCGTTTACGTGCTGATCGTGTTCTGCCTGGCTTCCGTCATGTTCTTTGCGGAAGCCATGAAGAGGGAGGCTTCCGTCATTCTCGAGGGAGCGCCCGAACTCGTCGTGCAGCGACTCATTGCGGGAAGGCACGACCTCATCCCCGTAAGGTACGCGGAAAAGATAAGCCGGATTCGAGGAGTGAACTCGGTCTCCCGCCGCCTCTGGGGATACTACCACGACCCCGTCGCCGAAGCCGACTACACGCTGATGGTTCCGCCGGACTTCCGGATGGAGGAGCGGCACATCGCCGTCGGGGAAGGCGTTTCGAGGGTTGCGGGCCTCGTGAAGGGCGACCCCGTGACCTTTTATTCCTCCGACGGCAAATCCATGGATCTGCGGGTGAAGGGCGTCCTGGCACTCGAGTCATCCCTCATGTCGTCGGACCTGGTGCTCATTTCCGAACCGGATTTCCGCAGCCTGTTCGGACTGGCGGACGAGTACGCCACGGACCTGTCGGTGAAAGTCCCCAATGGGCGGGAGGTCCCGACGGTCACGGCCAAGATACTGGAAATGCTGCCGGACACGAGAGTCATCCGCAGGAGCGAGATGCTCAACACCTACGACGCCGTGTTCGACTGGCGCGCGGGGGTGCTGCTGGTGATACTGTCGGGAGCGATGATCGCGTTCGCGATCCTTGCATGGGACAAGGCAACCGGCCTGAGCGCCGAGGAGCGCCAGGAGATCGGCATTTTGAAAGCGGTCGGCTGGGAGACTTCGGATATCCTGCTGATGAAGTTCTGGGAAGGAGCGGTGGTTTCCCTCTCTTCATTTCCGCTCGGGATACTGCTCGCTTACATCCATGTATTCTTCACATCCGCCGCGCTTTTCGAACCCGTGATGAAGGGCTGGTCCGTGCTCTATCCGAGATTCCGGTTGACGCCCTTCATCGATGCATACCATGTGGCGGTGCTGTTTCTCCTTGTGGTCGTTCCCTACACGACGGTGACTATCGTCCCCGTGTGGAGGGCCGCAACGATAGAGCCGGACCGGGTGATGAGAAATTGATACGCGATGCAGACGAACGCGCAAGGAGAAGGAGCCGGACGCGAATGATAGTACTGGAGAATATCAGGAAGACCTACAACGCGGGCAAGGAAAACGAGTTCACGGCCCTGGACGACGTGAGCCTTACCGTGGAACTGGACCGGATCACCGTGCTGAAGGGACCGAGCGGGTCGGGGAAGACGACCCTTCTGAGCATCCTGGGATGCATGACACGGCCCACGGCGGGCAGGATAACGCTCATGGGCAGGGAAATAACCAGCCTGCCGGGGCGGTTCCTCGCCGAAATCCGGCGCGGGACCTTCGGCTTCGTTTTCCAGCAGTTCCATCTCATAAAGGGGATCAGCGCCATCGAGAACGTGATGCTGCCCGCCTATCCGACCGGCGAAAAATACGCGGAAATAAGAGACCGGGCGGCGCAACTCATGACCAGCATGAACCTCGCCGGGAAGATCCTGGCCAGGGTCGAATGGCTCTCCGGCGGGGAGGCACAGCGTGTCGCCATTGCACGGGCGCTGATCAACAATCCGCGCATCATAATAGCCGACGAACCGACAGCCCACCTGGATTCGAAACTCTCCGGTGAATTCATGCATATCGTCGAAGGACTCAAGAGGCAGGGTAAAACCGTCATCATCGCCGGCCACGATCCCATCGTGTGCGAATCGCCCGCCGTCGACCGGATTGTGGAAATGCGGGATGGAAAGGTCACAAACCAGAAGGGCGCACACGCGAGAGTCGCGGACCCGAGAGTCGCGGACCCAGGAGTCATGGACCCGAGGGTCGCGGACCCGGGGGGCATCGATCAGGGAACGCCGGCGTGATATTCAAACCCGCCATCCTGTCGCTCCTCGCGGGTTCAACTCTCACCGCCGCCCTGCTCCTCTACGGCGCGTACTACGCGGTCGTGATCGTCGGGAAATGGGACCTCGGGAGCGGCAGCGAGTTTCAGCTCGACCTCGAAAACAGGACCTACCTCATCTCCACCGCCGTTACCTTCGCATTCGCCTTCCAGATCGCCTCCCTGTTTCTGTTCGTCCGGACGGCCGACCGTCTGCACGACCTCTTCGTGGGGGCCATGTGCGCCGCCGGGACCCTCAACGTCAATGGATGGGGCTACCCGGTGCTCCTTCTGAAAACGGCGAATTTCCTTCTCGCCGGCCTGTGGCTCGTCGTGAACCATGCGGACAACAGGGGATACGACTACCCGCTCATAAAGGCGAAATACATTCTGCTGCTCGGCATCCTGCCGCTGCTGCTCGCGGAAACGGCCATGCAGGCCGTCTATTTCGCGGGCCTCGAACCCGACATCCTGACCTCCTGCTGCGGAAGGCAGTTCAGCGCCGATGCCCTCGACATCGGTCCCGACGCGGGCTTCCCGGCGCCGGGCTGGTTTACTCCGTTCTACTTCTACGCCATGGCCGGGACGCTCGGCATCGGAACGGTCTTCTACCTGAGGGGAAAATGGGGATACGCCTATTCCATCGCCGCCCTCGCCATGCTTTTCCTGTCCATGGCCGCCATCATTTCCTTCATATCCGTTTATATTTATGAACTGCCCACTCACCACTGCCCTTTCTGCATCCTGCAGGCGGAGTACGGCTACATCGGATACCCGATGTTCGCGACCATTATGGGTGGAGCCTTGTTCGGAACGGGAGTGGGCGTTCTGACGCCCTTCAGAAAGGTTAAAAGTCTCAGGGAAATTCTTCCCCCGATGCAGCGGAAACTGGCGCTGCTGTCACTGATCGCATATGCGTGCTTCACCGCGGTCGCCGCATACCGGATGATCTTCTCCAACCTGCGGATGTAACGGCGTGATGAGCCGCGCATCACTGGGTAAGGATGTCCGGGTAGAGCGTCTTCCAGAACGAACACTTGTGCCGGGCGCAGGCGTTGAAATAGCCGAGCTTGCCCGGTTCGAGGTTCATCACCATGTCGTCGCTGTCGAACGTGTCCCAGACCGGGGAGTCGGGCGCACTCGGCTTGCCGGTCTTTGCGAAACTCGTCCAGTACGCCGTCATCTGCTCGGCCAGCTTCCGCGAGGCAGGCGCGAGGTCCGGGCCGGCGATTTTCGTCGTATTGTCGAAGTGAGGAAACTGGTAGGGCAATTCGGAGGAATGCACCGCGCCCATTTCGAATCCGGGATCGGTCGTCACCGGCGGCGCGTTGCGGTCGGCAAAGACGAACTGGTGAACGGGAACCGATTTTCTGAACAGCTTCGCCGTTTCGAGATAGATGCAGTGATTGATCCCGACGTCCGACCGGAAATCGGACCAGACCGTTCCGACCGCGGAAGGCGCCGAGGAGTAGTCGCTCGACGGATACTGTTCGACGATGGCGTTCGTATTGTCGCCGTAGGTTTCCTTCAAAACGTCGGCATAGTTGTCGTTCGTGATCGATTTCCCGGCCTGGACGGCATAGGCGACGTAGAGCCGGAGTTCATCGCGGGTACCGCCGCTGAGTATCGGCACATGGACGAATTTGCCGGCGGGGATGGCCCGTGCGCCGGGCAGCGGAACGGTTTTGGCTCCGGTAACGGGCATATAGGTCACTATGCTGGAACCTGCAACCGTCGTCGCCGCATCGAGCAGATCCTTGACGGGCTTGCCGCGCAGGCACGCCAGGGCGGTCGCATCGTCACCGCAGCCGACGAGGGATGCAACCTTTTGGCCGATCTTCTTGCCCTCCTCGAGGGTCGGCAGCGGCGTCACGCAACCGGCGCTCTGAACGATGGCCTTGTGGAACAGCCCCGTCGTTTCGTCCGGGGCCAGGATATGCATGCACACGCCCGCGGCTCCGGCCGATTCCCCGGCCACCGTGATGTTATCCGGGTCCCCCCCGAACGCCGCGATATTCTTCCGCACCCAACGCAGGGCTGCGCGCTGGTCCTCGAGACCGTAGCCGCCGTTGTAGTCCTCGTCGAAAGCCGGATGGGCGGTGAAGCCGAAGATTCCGAGCCGGTAGTTCATCGACACCACGACGACATCGCCGGACTTCGCCATGTAATCGAGCGGGTAGAGCGCGCTCGATCCACCCACGAATGCGCCGCCGTGAATCCACACGATCACCGCGCGCTTGCGCTCGAGGTCCGACTTGTCCGAGTAGGGCGCGGTGACGTTTAAATGGAGGCAGTCTTCGTTGCTGCTTGCCTCGGTGAGGCCGTATCGCTCGACCTGCGGGCAGGCGTCCTTGTACTTCGTAGCATCCAGAATGCCGTTCCAGGCGGAGGCTTCCTTGGGGAGGGTCCACCGCAACTCGCCCACGGGCGGCTGCGCGTAGGGAATGCCCTTGAATTCCCGGACGCCGTCGTGAATAACGCCGCGGACGGCGCCCTTGTCGGTCATGACCACCGTGGGGTCGGAATCGGAACCCGTACCGGCCGCACATTGGGGATCGATATCCCCGAACACGAGCACGGCGGCGCAAACGGCAAGAAGGCAGGCGATCGAGATTTCTTTACCCATGTGGTTGTTCCTCCCGTTGTTAGAAGGACGGATCGGCGCATCATCCCATCAGCTTACCCGCCCCTGTTCATGTAAATGCACTTCGTGGCGTTGGTTCTTTATATTCCGGATAACGAAAGATAGACGCACCATTCCCGTATACTTTATCATCAGGAGCTTTACAAGGATTAATTGGGTCTCGTACTACGGTTTCGTATATCTGCCCGAAGATATGTGACTACTTGTGGTAAGGTTCCCCCTTGAGGATCGTGAAGGCGCGGTAGAGTTGCTCCAGGATCATGAGGCGCGCAAGGTCGTGAGGGAAGGTCATCCGGGAGAGGGAGAGGACCGCTCCGGCACGGTCCAGGAGCTTTTGGGACAGACCGACGGGACCTCCCACCACCATCCAAACCCTGGACGCCTCCCGGTCCCGCAATCCTCCCAGGAACCGCGCGAAACCCGGCGAGTCCATCTCCTTTCCCCGTTGGTCCCACACCACCAGAAAACCTTCCTTTCCGACGAGGTTCAGTATCCTGTCCCCCTCCCGCGCTCTGACGGCGTCATCGGACACGCTCTTCGTTATCCGCTCGGGTTTTACGATATGAGCTGTAACGGATGCGTAGTGGCTCAACCGGTCGAGGTACCGGCGTATGCCCTCGTCTATTTCGGGAAAGACCGTTTTTCCGACAAATACGAGATGAAGCTGCATCGGTGCGAATCCGGATAAAGAGTGTTCATCGGTTTCGGCAAATCGGCGCCGTGTTTGCCCGGCGCCGCGATCCATCGATCGCGCCCATGATCCCTACGATTCCGGCATTTGCCGCAATTCCCGGCGCTCGCGCGTCGTGGAGCGTTCATTCATTCCATGGAGGATATCAAAGGAAAGAACGCCCGGTCAATCCTCATCCGGCGCACGGGCGGCAGCGCCGCGCAAACGATGGGACATTCCCGTTCCATCCGGTCCCGCCCGCCGGTGAATCATTCCATTCGATGTAATCATTTGACAAGAGTACAGGATGCCGATAACAAGGATGTGAACGACCTTCGAGGCCGTCCGGTAAGCCGTCACCGACCCGAACCACTCAAGGGGGTCCGGGAAGGTCGATGCAGCACCCGCGTGAACGGCCGCAGGCGGGTCCGCTCCCGCTGAAGTGTGACCCTTGAAGGCAGTGGAACAGGTCGGCGCGAGCATTTGCCATATGCATCCTTCGCGGGACGCAACCACCGCGGGCGAAACCACCAGTCGCGGGACTTTTCGGGCAATTCATGTCACTCAATCGAAAGAGGTGAACAATGAAATCAAATTCCTTGAAAGATGACCTCAAGATTCTGGGACTCGGCAAAGAATACCTGCCGAGGTTCTCCAAAGATACTACCGATCAGGAAGTACGGGACATTTTAGACAACTTGAAGAAAACAGTGCGGGAACACAGAGATTCTCTCATCGAGAAGTATCAAGGCGAGCCGGGGGATAACCGGGAAAAGATAAATGAAATCAATGCGGCGGCAGAGAGGATACTCACCCTGTAGGGCGTTGTTGCTTGCCCCTTCGGGTGCGCTTCGGGTTGCGGGCTACGGGTTGCGGGTTAGAAGCCAATGCCCATGAAGGGATCGTAGCCCAGTCCATTGTGGAAGTCATGTGGGCTCACGAGCAAACCGCAATGTGACCTCTTCGGGTTGCGGGTTAGAAGCCAATCCCTGTGAAGGAATCCTAGCCCAGTCCATTGTGGGAGTCATGTGGGTTCACGAGCGAACCGCTATGTGACCCCAATGTCTTTCAGAAAAATAGCAAATGGACAAGCGGAAGAATAAAAGAGCAAGATCGGCGAGAAAAGCTACGGAAGGAAGAACATCCTGAAGGTATGAAAGATAGGTGGCCCGGGCCACGAGTTGCCCGGGTCCGCAGAACAAGCGACTCGTTAGCTCGAAACCCGTAACCCGCAACCCGAAGCGCAATCCTCAACCTGGAGGGGCTATGCCACGGTTCCTTCGCGGGTATTGGTCTCAAACTCGCAACTCGCAACCCGCAACCCGCAACCCGTAACCCGTAACCCGTAACTCGAAGCGCAACCCGAAGGGAACGCCCACGGCTATCCCGCACACCCCGCACGACCGATCTCATCCAGAGCACGGCCGATTTCGTCCAGCGCCCGGTCGATCTCCTGAACGCTCGTATAACGCCCCACGGAAAACCGGATCGTCCCCATGGCGTATTCCAGGGGAACATTCATCGCCTTCAGCACCGACGAAACACTCACGCTTCCGCTGTGGCACGCGGAACCCGCCGACGCGGCCACGGACGACGCCATGCGGTCGAGAACGGCATTGGCTTCAAGCCCCTTGAAACCGATGCTGGACGTATTCGGCAGCCGCTTCTCGGGATGCCCGTTCACCCTCGCCGCGCCCGGAAACCGCCGCAGCACCCCCTGCTCCAGCCTGTCGCGCACTTCCCGCATGTGCTTCCCGAAGGTGGAGAGTTCCTCGCGCACCATCGCGCACGCAACTCCCAGCCCCACGATATGGATGACGTTTTCCGTCCCGGCCCGCCTGTTCATCTCATGGCCCGCGCCGTGGATGAACTTCTCCAATTGAACGCCGCCGCGGATGTAGAGCGCCCCGACCCCCTTCGGCGCATAGAGCTTGTGGCCCGCGACGGAGAGCATATCGACCCCGAGATCATCGACTCGGACGGGGACCTTCCCGATGGACTGGGCCGCGTCGGTGTGCAACAAAACTCCGCGGGCACGGGCAACTTCGGCTATCTCGGCCAGGGGTTCGACGGTCCCCACTTCGTTGTTGGCGTGCATGATGCTGATCAGAACCGTCTCCGGCGTTACGGCCTCCTCGACCTGCTTCGCATCCACGAGTCCGTACTCGTCCACGGGCAGGTAGGTCACTCGAAAGCCTTTGGATTCCAGGTATCCGCAGACCTCCGTAACCGCCGGATGCTCAATGGAAGACGTGATGATATGGTTGCCCCTGCTCCGGTACGCCAGGGCAGCCCCCTTGACGGCGTAGTTGTTCGATTCCGATCCTCCGCCCGTGAAAACGACCTCCTCCGGCCGGCACCCGAGCATCTCCGCAACCTGCCCGCGGGCGGTATCGACCGCATCCCGCGCGGCGGCGCCGTACGCGTGGCCGCTCGAAGGATTGCCGTAATGGCGGTAAATGTAGGGCAACATCGCTTCAGCCACCCGCGGATCAATAGGGGTGGTGGCGTTATAATCCAGATAAATCGGATTCATCGTTGGACTCCATACTCTATGTTCGACTCACTCGACGCCGTGATACGCCTCACACGATCGATCGACCATACCGAAGATCACCACATGATCATACACCTCGCCATACAATCGCGCCACTAATGTTATCGACTTGACGCCACTCCCGCAAACCGATCACCACCCCATGTCATCCGCTTGAACATAAGCATCATCCATGCCCGCCACCTGCCTTCCGTCACACTATGCGCAAGCCCGGGCGCGGACTCCGGACGGCCTCTCCAACCCTGGACGCCGCCGCCACGCCCCGCGCATGCAACGCATCCACCAGCCGGTCGGCTTCCCCGGCAGGAACCGCCAGCAGCAGACCTCCGGAGGTCTGCGGGTCGAAGAGGAGCTGCTGCTGCTCGGGGGCGAGCCGCGCCTCGATGTCGAGGTCCGCGATCACGAGCGCGCGGTTGGCCTTGTTGCTCCCGGTCGTCTCGCCCCTTCCGTACATTTCCCGCGCATTGGGATAGAACGGCAGGCTGTCGAACCGTACGTCGATCCGCACGCCGCTCCCGCGCGCCATCTCCAGGGAGTGGCCCAGAAACCCGAAACCCGTGACGTCCGTGCAGGCATGCACATCGAACCCGAGAGCGACTTCGAGGGCCGTGTCGTTGAGGGCGGCAACCTGGGGCAGAATCGATTCGAGTTCCGGCCATGGGAGCTTCCCGGAGCGGCATGCATTGAAAAGCACTCCCGTGCCGAGCGGCTTGGTCAGGACCAGCGCATCCCCGGCCCGAACTCCGGTATTCGTGAGCACCCTGTCGGGCGATACGATCCCCGTCACCGCAAGTCCGAACTTGGGCTCGTTGTCATCCACTGAATGTCCGCCGGCTAGGCATGCACCGGCTTCGACCACCTTTTCATGACTCCCGCGCAGGATTTCCCTGAGCACCTTCTTGTCGAGTTTCCTGGATGGAAACATCACCAGGTTCAACGCCGTGATCGGCCGCCCGCCCATCGCGTAGACATCCGAGAGCGAATTGGCCGCCCCGATGCGACCGAACCACACGGGGTCGTCGACCGGCGGAGTGATGAAGTCGACCGTTGATATGACCGCGATGTCGTCGCTTACACGATACACCGCCGCGTCGTCGCTGGATTCGAATCCAACGAGGAGGTTCGGGTCGTCCGGCAAAGGAAATCCGTTCAACGTTTCCGACAGGACCGTCGGACCGATCTTAGCAGCTCACCCACAGGTCCTGGCGAGACTGGTGAGCGTCTTTTTGTTCTTGAAGAAAAACATCCGAAATTCCTCCCTCGCGCCGGCTTCCGTGGACAATTATTCGAATCCGGCCGACCGCCATAGTTTTCTTCGATATTTTTCCAACATACCATCGGCAATCCCGATATCTATTAGAGGTAACACAATAAAACATAACACCAGTTGCCGCAAAATAGAAGGAGAGATTGAAGGGCGGAGGACGGAAGGGACGGTGAGCGGGTGAATAGGTGAATAGGGGAGTGGGGGAGGTCATTACAGTTGGTGGTCAATTAATGGGGGAATCGGTGAGTGAATGCGCCGATGGATGAGTGGGCGCATTACGGCAAGAGATCGACATACTCCATCCGTGAAGGTAGCCGAAGCGGACATCGGCGAGTATCCGCCGCCGCTATTCAACTCTCCCATGGATGACCGTCGTCCCCGCAATGTTTAAATTTAAAGAGAAACAACGTAGTTACGATACCATGATCTCCATTGCCCATACCCTGAAACAACTTCCGCGGAATTTCCGCCTCGGGAATCGGCATTGCTCGGCGGAAGTCGAGGATACCGCCGTCC
>CAYOVG010000170.1:0-14427 GCA_964407285.1 uncultured Syntrophobacteraceae bacterium | reverse complement strand
TTTTAAGATAAAAAGAAAAAGAACATGAAAGAATACTTCACCTTTCAATCAGCAATATCCTGACAGATACCCATTCATTATTTAAATATAGTCAACCAATCAAGAATCAAAGAAATCTCCCGGATCAGATAAATAATGAAATACATGGTTTTGCCGTATTTCCGGAATGTTGAACACCCTATTCGTCTGTTCTCCATAACCATTGAATTGCGCCTGCGCCCTGGGGAGCGCACCGGCAGACCTCGGAGAATTCCTACCGTCGGCTACGGGCATCTACTTATGCCGCTTTCAGTTACTGGTTTATAATCGAAGGGTTGCAGATTCGATTCCATCGCCGGTTTCATGGGGATTTTGCCGCCGGCAGGCGCCTGACTGGGGGGATTGCAGCGTGGTGAGGCTGTGATCCCCTTCGTTTTTGCGGTACTACGTGATAGAATTTTCCGGGTCTGCTCATCGACGGCAAATGTGCTCTTCCCGGATTGTCGATACTGATTGGTGAACATCATTACCACCATAGGCGAAAGAGGCTATGAAGATCCTTATTGTGGACGACGAGGAAACGGCTTTGAGGACTGTAGCGCGCATCCTCAGAAGGAATGGGCTGCGGCGCCTGGAAATCTGCCAGAGCGGCAGATGCGCTCTCGATCGAATCAAGGAAAAGGACTACGACATCGTATTGCTCGACCTTGTTATGTCGGACATCGGTGGGCTGCAGGTGCTCGAAGCGGCAAAACCGTTGGCTCCCTCGACCGAGTTCATCATTCTCACCGCAATGGATGATGTCTCGACGGCCGTCAAAGCCGTTCGCCTGGGCGCCTATGACTATCTCGTGAAACCCGTCGAGCACGAGCGGCTCTTGCTGTCGATCCACCGGGCGCATGAGCGGAAAGCACTCCTGGCAGGTCTGCCCGGCGCCTGCTCATCCCGCGAAAATGCCCAGGTGAAAGAGGCGTTTTCCGGCATTGTGACTCAAAACATGCGGATGAAGGAACTCCTCGCATATGCCTTTGTCATGGCTCGGAGTGGAATCCCAGTCCTGGTTACAGGCGAATCGGGGACCGGGAAGGAGTTGCTCGCCCGTGGTCTCCATTCCGCGGGTCTCCATCCGGAAGGGCCGTTCACGGCCGTCAACGTTGCGGGAGTTCCGGCCGCCCTGTTCGAAGGGGAGTTTTTCGGATACGTGAAAGGCGCATTCACGGGGGCCGAGAAGGAGCATGCGGGCTATTTCGAGCGAACCGGGGGCGGGACTCTTTTCCTGGATGAGGTCGGGGAGCTTCCTTTGAGTCTGCAGGCAAAACTCCTTCGAGTGCTGGAAGAGAAAGAGATATCCCGGATTGGCGATACGAAGACCATGCAGCTCAATTTCAGAATTGTGTCGGCAACGAACATGGATCTGGACAGAGCGTGCCGGGAAGGAAGCTTTCGGCTCGATCTTCTGTATCGATTGAGGTCCGCTCATATTCACCTTCCCCCCTTGCGGGAACGAAAAGACGATATCCCCCTTCTCGCATCGCATTTCCTCCGGAAGTACGCCGAGCGCCACAAACGGGACGTGCGGGATTTCAGCCCGGAGGCTATGGAAATCCTGGTTCGCAGAGAGTATCCCGGTAATATCCGCGAACTGGCTCAAGAGGTGGAGAAGGCGGTTTTGCTTTGCGATTCGAACCGGATTTCGCCCGGACATCTCGGAGAGCAGAGCGCGCCTCTCATGCTGTCCGTCCGGACGGCGTGTACTCTTAAAGAAAATGATGAGATTCATCTGGCATTCGTGTTGAATCTCACCCGGGGGGATACGCGAAAGGCTGCCGACATCCTGGGGGTCACCATGAGGCAGGTTCAACGCAAGATTTTGCAGATGAAGGACAATCCCCGGTGGGCGGCCCTTCTGGATGATTTGGGCAAGGAGAAAGATGGAGAGGGGTTGAGTGAATTATGATGAGGAAAGCAGGAGAACACCTTTCTCAATATGCCGCACATAAACGAATGGGAACTCCTTACCGAAGTCAAGAGAAGGTTTCCCCTTAGCCCGTTCATCATCTATTCCGGCGACTCCGATGCTCTTCGAGCGAGGCCCGGGCATGTACCCGCGCCGATCATACGCTTGAAGCGCCGTTCGAGGTGGAATGGCCGGTCGGCATCATAACGGCCATGGGCAGGTAAAAATCACGGAGATTTCAACTCCGCATCAGACCGAGGTTTTCCAGTTCTTTGACCACTTTGTTGTGATCGATGGGTTTAACGAGGTAGGAGGTTGCCCCCCCGAAGTAGAACGCATCGATTACATTGCGCGTATCACCTAAGGCCGTAATCATGATCACCTTCACTTCGTCTACTGCCCCGATACCCTTTTCCTTTTCGATTTTTCGAATCTTTTTGATCGCTTCCTGGCCGTCCATTTCCGGCATCATGATGTCCAGACAGATGAGGTCGTAGGGTTTCTTCTCATCCATGGCCAGTTTGAATGCCCGGATTGCCTCTTCGCCATTGACGGCGATGTCGCAATGCCCATACGGGGCGAGTATGAAATGCAGCAGCTTCCGGCTCAAGAAATCATCATCAACGATCAATATCTTCATGGTTGTCTCCCACATCAGTTGTCAGTGTCGCGCAGCAACTGGAAGCGCTCGCTGATCTTCTTGGTAATAACGACTTTGTTGCCCTTCAGGTCATAGGCTATTTTGTCCACGGCCATTTCGGCAATACGTATGCCCCGACCGGTGTAATTTTCCAGGTTCTCCTGCCGCGTCGGGTCGGCAACGGTTCTGACGTCGAACCCGTTTCCTTCGTCCTTCACGGTAATCCGGACTTCATTGTCCTCAACAAGACTCTCGACGATCACCAGCCTTTCACCATACTCCGGATCGCTTAAACGATTCCGGAAGATGGTCCGGTACTCTTCCGTATCGTAGAGGTCCGGATCTCTCTTGAAGCCGGTCATCTGCAAATTCCCATGCTCGATGGCGTTGGACAGGATTTCGAACAGGGCGACCTTTATTTTTCCGAATTCTTCGGAAGTCAGGCAGCACTTCGACAAAATGTTCTCCATAACCATTTCGACCATACTGTCCGGCTGGATGTCCTTCGTCCTTGCCGCAAGGATGCATTTGGCATCCATCGAGAACCTGCTCCACGACCTCCACGATCCGGTAGCGGACCCGAGAGGTTCCCCGGTGGCTGCGAAGATCTCGATGGCTAGAAGGATGACGTCGTCCGAGAAGAAACTGCTCTGCTGGAATCGAACGACATCGCTCAGAAGTTCACGCGGGGCGGTATGCGCATCGAGTCCCTTTCCCGCAACGGAGCTTTGGACCCCCGAATTTCCGAAAATGGTCCCGTTTCCATCTCTTGCTTCCGTAATGCCGTCGGTGAACGCGAGGAACAGATCGCCCGCCTTGAGTGGGACGGTTGTGGAGCGGTAATCGGCGTCGTCGAAGACTCCCAAGGGGGGGCCGGTCGGCTTCAGGTGAATCTCGTTATCGCCGGAGGCGATGACGGGGGAGGGCAGTCCGGCCAGGCAGTAGGCGAGCGTCATGGTTTCCAGGTCGAACAATCCGCAGAAGCCCGCAACGATGTCGTCGGGAAGGATGTTGCCGCAAACGGCCTTGTTGAGACGGTTGCAGACGGCGCCCGGGTCGATGTCCGCAAGGGATATCTCCCTGACGAGCATCTTGATGCTGTTGGCCGTCATGGCTGCGGGAACGCCATGCCCGGTGACGTCGGCCAGGAAGACGAGAAACTTCTTTTCGTCTATCTTCGTTATCTGGAGGATGTCTCCCCCGATGTTCTCGGCGGGAAGGCACTCGACGTTGATCCCGGCGCCTTCGATGACCTGCAGCTTCGGTCGAATGACCAGGTCGTAGATCTGTTTTGCTCTCGCCAGTTCCAGTGTCCGGATCTCCTCGTGTCGCTTCTGTTCGGTGATGTCATCGAGCACTCCGACGTAGTTGACGGCGCTCCCGTCGTCATCCTTGATGGAACTTATGGTGAGCAGGGCCGGAAATCTCTCTCCGCTCTTGCGCCGGACGGTCAACTCCCCCCTCCAGTAGCCCGTTTCACGGACATTCGTCCATATTTTCTTCATCAGCGCGCCGTTCGATTCCTGTCCGCAAATGAGGGAAAGGCCTCGTCCGGCCGCCTCATCGGCAGTGTAGCCCGTTATGCGCAGGAGCGCCGGGTTCGTTATAAGAATCCCGCCGTTACGATCCGTCACCCAGATGCCTTCGTACACGTTTTCTATGACCTGTGCCGCCAGCCTGGTCTTCTCATAAGCCTGCCGTCGTGAAAGCTGTTCCCGGAAGGCGAGTCCATAGGCTATGAGCATTTCGACCAGGGGGATGGAGATTCGATCGACGCTTTCCCTGAGGGTGACATCGGGAGCGTGTTCAGACAGTTTCCGGAGCGCTTCTTCAAATATCTCGGCTATGTCCTCGGGCGGTACGCCGGACCGGACCAGTTCCTCACCCAGTTCCGCGATATGCGCCAGGTACTCCTCACGAGGGCGGTCGACATAAGCGGAAAAGAGTTCTTCGAATCGACGCGGCAATTCCCTTTCGGACATCAATCGGGTCCTCTTCTGTAGATGAGGATCGCGGCGTCATCCCTCAAGAGGCTCCAGTCTTCCAGGAGCCGGCCGGCGAGCCGGTGGAGGTCTATCGACAGGAGATCGCCGTAGTTGGAGACATCTATGATCTCTTTCAATCCATCCGTGAACATGAACATCAGGTCATTATTCGAGAGCTGAACTTTCTCCGTCGTCAGTCTTTTGTACGCAGCACCGATTATTCCATAGTTGCTGTTCAACCTGGTGGTCTTTGCTCCGAGAACCATGGCGCGCGTATTGCCGATGCCGGCGTAGGTCAGCAGCCCGGTTTCTTCCTCGATCACGGCTACAGCCATGGCAACCCCGCGAGTGCCCCTGATGGCGTCGCTGCATCCGGAAAAAAGGTCTGGCAAGGGCTGCTCTAAATGATGGGCCACGTAGTCCAGGGCGGCCGTCGCCGCCGCCTGTGCATGCTTGCCGTGCCCG
This sequence comes from uncultured Syntrophobacteraceae bacterium, assembly GCA_964407285.1. Lineage (GTDB taxonomy): Bacteria > Desulfobacterota > Syntrophobacteria > Syntrophobacterales > Syntrophobacteraceae > CAYOVG01. The sequence continues at coordinate 9,401 of CAYOVG010000170.1, read as the reverse complement.
AGTCCGTCGATGACGGTCAGGATAGTGGCGGAATCCGTGGTCCAGAAGCCGGCCGCATCTCCACAGTACTCCTCTCCCTCCAGGGGATGTACAGCCGTAGCTACCTGCATTTCTTCCATTTCCTTGCCGTGATTCGCGTGCCCCGCCCCGGTTCGGACTCGATCTCAAATTCATCCATGAGCCTTTTCACTCCCGGCAGACCGCAGCCCAACCCCCCCTTCGTGCTGAAACCGTCCTGCATGGCCAGACCGATATCGGCAATTCCCGGTTCTTCGTCTTCTGAAACAACTTCGATGCCCAATCGCCGTTCGTCTCGTAAAACCCTGAAAGCAATCGTTCCCCCCCGGTCCGTATGGAAGACGAGATTGCCGGCAAGCTCCGAAACGCTCGTTTCAACGTAGCAGGCTTCAACCGACGAAAAGCCGATCTCACAGGCCAGCGTTCTGCACATCCGGCGAGCCCGGGCAATGTGGTGCTCCTCGGTCACCTGGACCGGGACTCCGGATTTCGGATCGTAAGCTTCAGAGTGCGGGACATGGGACGTCAAGAGCGGGCCGGACGACCGCATCTTCGAATCACCGGTGTTATGCTCATCAGCAATATGGCTGTTCAATTAGGGCCTCCTGCGGCACATAACGATCGTAACCTTTGTGTTGCCGGGTCTGGATTGAATGTCAAATTCCTGCACCAGGCTTTTCGAGCCCGGCAAGCCGGCGCCAAGTCCTTTGCTCGTGCTGAAACCGTAGGTCATCGCTTTGTCGACATCGGGAATACCGGGCCCGAAATCCTCGACGACTACTTTAATTCTCAGGTCGTGAGCATCCGACATATCCTGGATCATGCAAACACCACTTCCCGCATACTGGATCACGTTCCGCGTCAATTCCGAGATGGCGGTGGCGAGGCGGGTCTGGTCCGCGAGCCGGAAGCCCAGCCTGCGCGCCATGTCCCTTCCTTCCTGCCTCGCGGAAATGATGTTTTTCTGATCTTTTATCTCTACCGTTATCTGGTCCATGAAGAACCCTTCTTGAGGATTAAAGGGACTCTGGACGACCGGCCGACAGCCGATCATCTCTGGTCCTCATCGATGAGCCTGCGAAGAACTTTCACCCCCTGCTCCAGGTTCAGCACCGCTTTGACGCCGATCAATTCCCTGCCCATCTCGACCAGCGCGATAGCCACCGAAGGGTTCATTCCGCACAGCACCACTTCAGCCCCGAGAAGCCTGGCCATATTGGCCGTATCGTTAATCACCCGCGCCATGAAGGAATCAACGACCTGCAGTGCGGTAATGTCGATGACTACGCCGTTGGCTTCGGTATTCTTGACTTTTTCGAGAATATCGGACTGAAAATCTATGGCATCCTCATCCGTGAGATCCTCAGGAATGGAAGTCAACAGGATATCCCCCAGCTTTAGTATAGGAATCTTCAATTTCGTTCTCCTCATACTTGAACGATCTTCTTCCCGATCAACTTGAATGCCTCGGCCACGCCGGCCCTGAGCGTGCCGCACGTTCGTACGGCCCCGAGGTCTATATCGAGTTTCACCATTGTCTGGGCCGTATCGGGACTTATGCCGGTCACAATGACGTCCGCACCCAGCATTCTGGCCGCGGCAATCGTCTTGATCAGGTGCTGGGCCACCTTGGTGTCGATGATGGGCACCCCTGTGATATCGAGAATGGCTACCTGGGATTCCGTGTCGAAGACGGCCTCCAGAAGTCCTTCGATGATCTGCGCGGCCCGTTGCGTATCCACGACGCCGATGAGGGGAATGAGTAGGATACTGTCCCAAAGTTTGACCGTCGGAGTCGATAGATCCAGAATGGTCCGGGCCTGTTGAGCGATCACCGTCTCCCGGATTTTGGTGTAGGCGTCGAAGGTGACGAGCCCCATTCTGTCGATCAGACGGTTCAGCTTCAAAATTTCCGTGTTCATGGTGGCGGGATCGCTTCCATATGCTTCCTGTAGAAACTGGAGAAGGACCTCTTTGAGTGAGAAGACAAAGAGGGCCGTTTCCACCGGAGATATACCCTGTTTGGCATGGGTGGTGCTGATCTTGCGCAGTGCACCCACCAAATCGGCAAGTTCCGGTTTTTCCATGTCGTCATAGTCGTCCGAGGAGCAGCATGGCGCCAATTTTCTGATGATTTCTTCAGCCTGCATAACCATGTGTTGTTCGTTGATCTGCCCTGGAAGACCAATCGCCGATGTCGACTTGATTCTCTCCAGCCAGGCGTTCAGAATATCCTTGTGCCTGGAAGACAGTATCCGACTGACTGCTGTCTTTTCCTGTTGCATGTTCTTATCCGCCACTTGTGTTTCTCCTGGTTGTCGGGTTTCCTGCTTTCAGCTTATCAGTCTGCTGTTGGGGTGGTTCCGAAACGGCTGAACTCCCCCCAAAATGCGTCCTTTTACCCGGCTGATTCGATCTCCGGAATGAGTTTGTCCAGCATGAGGGCCTCAAATGTCTCCTTGAGCGACCCTTGAAGCGGGGTGAGATAGATCTGGCCTCCCACTTCCCGAAATCGCTTGTAGAACATGAGAATTTTCCCGACGCCGTGACTGTTGATGAAATTAACCTTCCGGAAATCGAGGACTATTTCCTTTTCTCCATCCGAATAAAGTTCCATCAGGGCTGCTTTGAAGGCTTCGCCGGACCTCATGTCCACGATATCCTCGTGTACTTTGAGCATGACCTTGTCGCCGAATCTCTCCACTGTCGTGATCATTGATCATATCCTCTCATAGCTAAAAGAACACCACGTCGTCATCGTCGTCTGTTTTCGGTAAAGCGGCCGGGGGGGCCTTCTCCCGCAATACGACAGTTTGGGTATTTCTCCGGGCGAGCGCTTTCGCAGGCGGTGTTGGGGGTGATTTCACCACCGGTTGTGGAACCGGCGCTGATTGTCGTGGTTTGGGAGGCGCGTCGGCCGGATGTCCGTTCATTTTGCGGCCCGTTCCCGAGTGAACTCCTAAATCGGAAAGCATGGAAATCACCTTCGCAATCTCCTGACCGGTCATGTCCTGAAATTGGAGGGAAATCGTCGCATTCTCGATATCTCCCGCTATGGCCTGATAATTCATGGTAAGCACCTTGATGGCGTCGGATATGCTGTCTATGGACTTCTTGAAACGATCGAACGTTTCTTTCAGGTTCCTTTCAGCGCTTTCCATCTGTGTCGTTCCACTCGACACGCGAAGTTCCATGCTTTTCTGCAGTGCTTGCATAATGCTCTTGGACTCTTTCGCCGTCCTGGTGATATTTGATGCGGCCTCGCCGGACCTGTCCGAAAGCCTTCGGACCTCGTCGGCCACGACGGAGAATCCCGCACCGGCCTCTCCCGCCTTGGCGGCCTCGATAGCGGCATTTAGCGCCAGGATCTTGGTTTGAAAGGCGATCTTCTCTATTTCCCCGACGAACTTGTAGATCTCCTCCACCTTCACCAGCACCGATTTTATCTCCGCCAGAAAATCCCGGTTAATCTCGCCGATCGAATGGAATACCGAACCGGCGGTGGCCAGGGCCGATTCATTCTGCCTGATCATCCTGGAAACATAGCTCTCACCGAAAAACCGGTCGTCATTGCCGCCCTCGCCCATGAAGTATGCCACGACGGCATTAGCCTCCTCGGACCCCTCTTTACTCTTCTGGATAATGCTTCCCAAAACGGAAATGACACCCATGGTCGCCGTCTCGGTTTCTTCCTTTACCTGCCTAAGAATCCGGGCTGCCTCGGGCGCCAGTTCGAGTCCCCGGGCTACGGCCCTTCCGTTTTGCCGCCGGCCGATCCACCATGTCAGCACGACGGCGCAGGCGGAAGAAAACGCGATCAGCAGCATCGGAAGGTTGCTCCGCTCTCCGGAAGCGAACGCCAGGGTCAAAAGAGGCGGGAGAACTCCGATCAGCAACGGGACTGTATACGAAACCGGTGAGTTGGAGAGCCGGTGAATGGGGGAATGGGTGAATAGGTGAATCGATGTGTTGTTCTTTTTCATTGCATTGCTCCACTGTAATAGATGCCGGTGAATGGGTGAGTCGGCAAATGGGTGAATAGGTGAACGGTGTTCTCCACATTGGGATAATTTCCTCGTATAAATAGCCGGTGGTTCGGATGACCGGTGAATGGGCTGATCGGCAAGGCGACCAGCCTGTTTACCCACTCACCCGTGGACACCCCATTCACCTATTCACCCACTCACCGATTCACCGATCCCTAAAAGAGTTCTTCCGGATTGAGCACGAGCAAAACCCTTCCGTCTCCCATGATGCTCACTCCGCTGATCACATCGATGCTCGCCAGAGAGCCCGGAGCAGGCTTTATGGCGAGCTCCATATTCTTGTCGAGCCGGTCCACGATCATCCCGAATTTACCGAAGCTGGTTTTGATCACGACGACGGCGACTTCTCCATTCAGTTCTTCTTCCTGATCCCTGATACTCCGATAGGCGCTCCCGCCGTTGCCGTTGGAATCGGCTTCCAGGAGCACGTCGAGCCGTCCGGCCGGCAGCACCTCTCCACGATAGTAAAATACCATGCCGCTGCCGGCGGCCTTTCTGAGCTTATGCGCCGGCAGCTTGAGTGTTTCCACGATATAGTCGAGGGGTACGGCATAGGACCTCCTGCCGGCTTCGACGAGCAGCGCGGCGCTTATTCCCATTGCCATTGGAAGAGAGAGGGCTATTTCCGTGCCTTTGCCCTCTTCGGAAGTCACCTGGACCGTTCCGCCGAGTGTGCGGGCCGTGGTCTTCACCACGTCCATCCCGACGCCTCTGCCCGAAATGTCGGTGACTTCGGATTTAGTGGAAAGGCCCGGCGCGAAGATCAGTTCGAGCAGAGACGGGTCATCGAGGGAAGAGGGGACCTCCAGTCCCGCCTCTCTTGCCTTCTCTTGTAGTCTTCGCCTGTCTATGCCCTTTCCATCATCGATGATCCTGATGGTGAGATTTCTTCCTTCCTGTGAAGCCCTTAAAATAACCGTGCCGCTTTCCGGCTTTCCGGCGGCTTTGCGCTCCTCGGGTTGCTCGATGGCATGATCGCAGGCATTTCTCACGATGTGCACCAGGGGATCGGTGAGCATATCGGCCACTTTTTTGTCGATTTCGATTTCTTCGCCATCGGTGATGAGGTCTATGAGCTTTCGCTGCTTTCGGCTGATGTCCCTGGCGACGCGGCTGAATTTCTGGAAAATATTCCGGATGGGAATCATGCGCAAGGACATGACCCCGTGGTGCATCTCGTTGGTGAGTCTGGAGATGAGGTGGAGGTTGTCCTTCAGTTGCTTGACGATCGAGCGCAGTTCCCCGTCCGCACCGCGCATATTGCCTAGCAGGTATTCGTACGTATTCCTGGCGATCAGCAATTCGCCGATGATGTTGTTGAAGTGCTCCACCTTCCGCTCGTCGATTCTCATGGTGCGCATTTCAGGTTCGGCGGCGACAGCCGGCCGCAACTGTCTCGCCGTCTCCATGAGATCCTGCTTCTTCAACGCTCTCCGAACATCGTGCTCCGAGACCTTGCCTTCCTCGACCAGGATCTTGCCCACGGGTTTCTGCCTGGAGAGGGCTTCTCTCAGGTCCTCCTCGCTGATCTTCCCATCCCGGACGAGCAGTTCTCCAATCCTCCTGGGCTCTTCCTCGAGTCCATCGATGAAAGCGATGACTTCTTCCACCGCTTCGACCAGCAACCGCCCATCCGCGCCGGCAAGAACTGAGACGGCCTTCGCGGTAATCTGTTCCAGGGTCTTGAGATTGAGGATTCTCGATCCTTGCAGCAGACCGTTGAGGCTCCTTTGAACCATTTTTTTCCGGGAGTCATCCAGTGGCATGGACGAGGCTACGGCGCTCAGGATCTCCTTGTACTGCAGGGCCTGTTCGATAAAGACATTTCCCAGTTCTTCCGAAGCCTTTGGAAGGGAAGATCGAGAATCCCGGCCCGCGTCGGCCGTGGCCGGCTGTTCGAGGACCCTCCTGATATTCGAAAAAACAGGGGGAAACGGCCCGATTTCCTTCTTCCTGCCTATCTTGTGGATGCTTTGCTTCAGGAAATCGACCGCATGGAGGATGAGGTCCACAGTCTCGGGGGTCCTTGGAGCGGTTCCCGCCCGGAGCCGGGCGAGAAGGGATTCCAGGGCGTGTGTAAAGACCGTGAGATCTTTGAACCCGACGTAGTCGGAGTCGCCTTTGAGGTTGTGCACCAGCCTGAAAATCTGGTTCAGTGCGTCTCGGGAGTTCGTTCCCTCGTAGGAGATGACGGCCTTCTCGAGGGTTTCCAGCATCTCCGTCGCACCTACGAGAAATTCCTTGACGGCTCCCGGATCGACGGTATCGGCTGTAGCTGCGGCCGATTCAGCCGCCGCCTCGCCGGCTCCCACCCGCAAAGCCTCCACTGTAATCAGGGAAGGATCGAACGCCAGTTGCTCGATTTCCTCCTTCGTCGATTCCGTCGCCACGTAGACGACCGGATGAAGGTAGAGGGAAAGAGGTTCGATCTCATGAATCACGGGGATATCATCCGACGCAGTTACGGCGTGGTAGGCTGAACACGCATCGTTCAAGTTCCTGAGCAGGACCAGGGGATCATATCCATGTTCCATCATCTCTGAGGTATAGTGGAGCGTTATCTTGAAGATATTCAGACCCGTTCGCGCCGCATCGGCGAGGGTTCCCGCGATTTCTTCCGGAACGGGCTCGCCCCCGAGAGCATCCAGGGCTGCGTCGGCGTCGGCGGAAACGCACACTGAACCGGCTTCGACTCCCGGTTCGGCTACCTTCGAGCAGAAAGACTTGAAAGCGTTCACCAGTTCTTCATTGATAGCCGCTTCTCTGCCGGATGCATAATCATCGATCATGCCGTTGATGTGGTCGCAGCCCGCAAGGACGACATCCACGAGATCGGGCGTGAGAGCGAGTCTGCCTTCGCGCAGTGCGTTGAGTATTCCTTCCAGGTGATGTGTGAACTGCGAAACATCATCCATGTCAAAGACGCCCGCGCTTCCCTTGATCGTATGGACACCTCTGAAAATGGAATTGAGGATTTCCTGGTTCCGGGGGTCGGCTTCGGCTTTGAGAACGTCGTCGTTCACCCGGTCGAGAATATCCCTCGCCTCCTGGTAGAACTGGATTCTATGCTGTAGAACGTTTGGATCCATCGGTCACCTTACTCATCCATTCTCCGTGTCATCCAATGATCTTCTTGACCACCATCAACATGGTTTCGGGTTTGAACGGTTTGACGATCCAGGCTTTGGCTCCGGCCATCCGTCCCTGCTGTTTCTTGCCGTCATCGCTTTCGGTGGTAAGCATGACGATGGGGAGGAACCTGTACTGGGGGTCCGCCTTCAAAGTCTTTATCAGTTCGATGCCGTTCATGTTGGGCATATTGAAGTCGGTAACCACCATGTTCACCTTCTGGTTGCCGATCTTCTTCAAGGCGTCGACTCCATCGGATGCTTCCACGACCTGGTAGCCCGCGTTCCTCAGGGTCATGGCCACCAGACCTCGCATGGACATCGCATCATCAACGATCAGTATGGTCTTTGACATGTCGGCCTCCTTTTTTTCCGTATCCGTTCCCGATTCCATAGAGTCTCAACACCTCGTCCAGCGCATCGCACAGGCCCGACAAGTTCAAGGGTATTTCCGCCCCATCGAGCGTCGTCTTCAGGGATAGCAGCATTTGAAGGTACGCCGTATCGATCTCTTCCAGTGCTTCGGCATTCAGTTCCACGCAATTTACTCCCCCCATCTGTGAGCGGAGTCTGTCCGTATCGGCTTCCACATCCGTAATGGCGCATTCGGAGGGAAGAATTATTCTGAGCGTCCCGTTCTCGCGTTTTTCGATCATTTCGTTCCTCCTAAAAGCAGACTGATGTGGAGCACGAGGTTTTTCGGCTTCACCGGCTTGACGATGTACAGGTTGGCCCCCGCTTCGAATCCCTTGCGGCGGTGCACGGCTTCTTCCTGGGTGGTCAGAATGATGATGGGGGTACGCTCTTCGGCCTCTCTGTACTTCCGGATGAAAGAAAGGCCATCCATATTGGGCATATTGATATCGCAAAGGATGAGGTCATAGGGTTTGGTCATGGACTTTTCCAGAGCTTCCACTCCGTCGGCCGCGCTCTCGGTCTTGTACCCCGCCGTCTTCAGTATATTGATGTGAAAACTCCTCACCACCGGAGAATCGTCGACAACCAGAATCTTTTTCATCCTCTATCCTTTGTAGTAAACCAGATGGCCACCCGAGCGCTTCAGTTTGAAGCCCGTCGTGATCCTTCCGACGGACTCGCTCGAACCCAGAAAGATGAATCCGCCGGGATTGAGAGCTGTGTAGAAATAATCTACAAGCTGTTTGCGGGACACATCATCGAAGTAGATGAGAACATTCCTGCAGAATATGAAGTCGAATCCCTTGTGCTTGCGGACCGTCTCCTTGTCGGAGAGATTTATGTGCTCGAAGCGCACCATTTTCTTGATTGCCTGCGAAACCTTGTAGCTGCCGTCGGACTTTTTCTGAAAGTGACGGTCGAGGTACTCGGGAGGCACATCCCTGATGCTTCTTGTTTCGTAGACCGCCTGCCGGGCTCTTTCCAGGACGACCTGGTCGATATCGCCTGCCAGAATGTCCACGACCCAATCCCGGAAGTCGTCCAGCATTTCCTGCAGAATAATGGCCAGAGTGTAGGGTTCCTCACCCGTCGAACACCCCGCCGACCAAATCTTGAGCGATTTTTCCCCGCGTGAGGCCTTTCTTTCGCACAGTTCCTGGAGGCAGTGCTCGGCAAACGCCTGCAGTTGACTGAAGTCGCGGAAGAAGTATGTCTCGTTTACGGTGAGAAGATTCACCAATTGCTGGAATTCCTCACCTTTCGGGTCGGAAAAGCGAAGCATCCTTACATAGTCGGAAGAGCTCTCGATTCCGAGCCGGTCCATCCTTTTTTGTATGCGCTTCGAGAGAAAGTAGATCTTCTTCGACTCAAAGCGTATACCTGCCCTGCGGTAGATGAAATCAGCCAGGATTTCGAAATCGTCCATTCCTATTTCCACGGTAGTATCCTAATCCTGAGCCATCAGTTCGAGACACAAGGTGCGAAGATCCTCATCCCTTGTCGTCTCCATGACCTGGTGTATTTTCTCTCTGCCTGCCGTATTGCCGCAGGAGGCGAGGAGCCTGACGCCCGCATATGCCATTGCTTCTTCTTCCATCAAGCGGCGCCCCAGGGAATAGATCCTGTCGCCCGCGAACGGCCCGCTGTTTTTCCCCAGTATGTGGGCGACCGCCGAGTAGCGGACATCCTCCCTCACTTCGCCGTCTTCCGCTATGGCCAACACTTTGTCGAGAATACGCGCTCCGTCGAAGCTCTCCTTGAATCTTTGCTTCGACTGCCCGATTGCGCGCAT